>JAPUJL010000001.1 GCA_027296185.1 SAR324 cluster bacterium
GCCCGCTTTCCGCTGACGTCGAGCCGGTCGACGGTCAACTTGCGCATGAAGGGCTCCTCGCGAAACTTGGGGTGGGCGCTTCCAGGCGATTCCGTGTTGCAATCCCAGCGGGCCGGGATATGCTGGAAGATTCATCGGCCAAGCCGGGAGCGCTCCATTCCGTGGAATAGGGTGCGTTCGCGGCCAGGATTCAAATGATCTTATAACGTGCGGCGGGAAATGAGAAAAAAAGCGGTGAACGCAAAGCCCAAACCCTTGCACCTGGCGGTGGCCAAGGCACCCGAGGAGGATGAGGCGCTGAACTCCGCCGGCGGACGGGGCATCGGCCTGGCCGGAGCCGAAGAGGACTATCGTCCGCCTCACTTCCTGATCAACAAGCAGTCCGCCGTGCCGCTCCACATCCAGCTCAAGGAGCAGGTGCGCTACGCGATCATGAGCGGGCATTACGAGGCGGGGAGCCCCCTGCCCTCGATCCGCGAGTTGACCGGCCAGTTGGGCATCCACCGCAACACGGTGCACCGGGTCTACCTGGAGTTACAGGCCAGTGGCCTGCTGGTTTCCCGGCCGGGGAAGGGCGTCTTCGTCAGCGAATCGCTCTCCGATGCGATCTCCATCAAGGAGATCGAAGCCATCGAGGCGATGATCCACCAGTTTTTCGACAAGGCCAACCGGCTGGGGATCAACGCCATCACCCTGGGCAGCCTCATCACCCAGCGCGCCCCGGGCTACGACACCCACCGGCCCACCGTGGGCTTCGTCGAATGCACGGCCCATCAATCTTCCGAATTCGCCCGGGACCTCTCCGAGCAGTTCGGCGTGGCGATACAGGAAGTGCTCCTGGACGACCTGAGGGGCGGGCGGGCCAAGCTACCCCAGCATATGCGGCACCTGATCACCAGCCTCTTCCACTTCGACGAGTTGCGGGAACTCACGTCCGGCCGGGAGGTTCGGGTCCATCCCGTGACCTACGACCTCCACTCGGCGACCCGCCGCGTCCTGCGCGAGCTGCCGCCGGAGCGGAAACTGGGATTCATCTGCCACGACGCCAACACGGAGGAGGTAATGGGGGCGGAGATCAAGGAGCGCGTGACCGAAGGCATGTTCGTGGGCTGCGCCAATCTCGAGTCCCCCAAATTGGCGCTGGACCTGATCGGCCGCGTGGATACCGTCATCGTCACCGAGGCGGCCCAGCCGTTCTGCATCGAGCACTGCACCCCCAGCCACGAGCTGATCGAGCTGCACTTCGCGCTCAGTCCCGCTTCGGTGGACAAGGTGGGCAAGGTCATCCGCTTCCAGCCCTGACGCCGAATCCCGCCTGGCCGCGGGATCTTTTCGGCGCACCGGACCTGACCGCTCGTTCACTCTGGGTTTTCGGAACCGGGGCTACGCCCGGGAGTCGGGATAGTCGGAGACCAACTCCTGCAGCCGCGCCTCGGCTTCCTCCAGGCTGGCGGCCGTTTCGATGGGCTGCTTGATATAATCGTAGATGTCGTCGATCTTGCCCAGGGCATAATCGATGCGGGGGTTGCTGCCGTGGATGTAGGCGCCGATGTTGATCAGGTCCTCGGCTTCCTGGTAGGTGCCCAGCGTCGTCACGAAGTGCTGGGCGTCCCGTTTGTGAGATTCCGGGATCACGTCGCCCATGACCCGGCTCGTGGAACCCAGGACGTCCACCGCCGGATACTGGCCCCGGGAGGCCATCTCGCGGGACAGGTAAATATGGCCGTCCACGACGGAGCGCACCGCGTCGGCGATGGGCTCGTTGGGATCGTCCCCTTCCACCAGCACCGTGAAGAACCCGGTGATCGATCCCCCCGACGCGGTCATCCCGGCCCGCTCCAGCAGCCGGGGGAGATGGGCGAAGACCGACGGGGGATAGCCCTTGGTGGTGGGCGGCTCCCCCGCGGAAAGGCCGATTTCCCGTTGGGCCATGGCGAAGCGGGTGATGGAATCCATCATGAACAGCACGTCCTTGTCCTGATTGCGGAAATAACCCGCGATCGTCAGCGCCAGATACGCGGCCCGGGTGCGGATGAGGGGCGGCTGATCGGACGTGGCCACGACCATCACGGAGCGCTCGAGCCCCTTTTCGCCCAACTCCCGCTCGATGAACTCCCGCACCTCCCGTCCGCGCTCCCCGATCATGGCGATGACGTTCACGTCGGCCTTGGTGTGGCGGGCCATCATGCCGAGCAGGACCGATTTGCCGACCCCCGATCCGGACATGATGCCGACGCGCTGGCCCTTGCCGCAGGTGAGCAGGCCGTTGATCGCCCGCACCCCCACGTCGATCGGCTCCTGGATGCGACGCCGGTGCAGGGGGTTGATCGGATCGGAGTAGATGGCCATCTCGTGGGACAGCACCAACTCGCCCTTGCCGTCGATGGGCCGCCCCAGGCCGTCCAGCACCCGCCCCAGCATGTCGTCGCCCACCCGCACCCGCGGCGGGCGGTCCTCCGGGATCACGCGGCAGCGCGGCCCGACGCTGGATATATAGCCCAAGGTCATCAGCAGAATACGGTCGTGCTTGAAGCCGACCACCTCCGCCATCACCCGTTCCCCGGTATCCGGGTTGTACACGGTGCACAGGCTGCCCACGGCGCTGCCCGGATTGTAGGCCTCGATCACCTCGCCCACCATTTGAATCACCTTCCCCTGGCGGCGGATGGTCTTGGTGCCCTGAATGCCGTCGCGGTAGGCCGCGAAGTGTTCCAGGTGCTCCGGGTAGAACTCGTTAACGATCTTCGGAGGGCTCTGCTGCGTCATCGGGGGCTTCGCTCTTTGCTGCGGCGGGAGGGGAGGGCGCCGTATCGTCGGTGTCGTTTCGGGGCGCGGTGGAGACCGGGCGCTTTACCACGACCGTTTCACGCTCGGCGAGGGATTGGTTCAGCAGGTTATCCAGGTAGTGGAACTGGTTCTGGAAAGTCAGGTCGATCACTTCCCGGTCGGTTTCGATCTGAATGTTGCCCGGCGCCAGGTCCGGCTTGGCGCGGAAGGTGAGGGCCTGATCCTCGTCGACGAAGCGCTCCAGGCTGGGCCGCGCCGTCTGGGCGAACTGGTAGTCCTCGGGATTCAGCCAGATGCGGAACTGACCGTGCCCCTCCATGGTGGAGAGCGTCTTGGCCAGCAGGTTCCAGATGGCCTTCTTGTTCAGCTTGAGTTCCTGCATCAGCACCTTCTTGGCCATCAGCACGGCCAGACGGATGCTGTCCTTCTCGGCGTAGTAGGCCACCTGCGTCCGGAACTGCTCCAGTTCCAACAGGATCGCCTCGATGTGCTCCAGGTAGGGGGCGGCTTCCTCATAGCGGGCCTGCATGCCCGCCTCCTTGCCCGCCCCGAGGCCCTCCTGCCGGGCCTGCTCGCGGATTTCGCCCACATGCTCCTGGGCCGAGTCGATCATCCGTTCGGTCTCCTGTTCGGCCTCTTCCTTGACTTTGCGGGCTTCCTCGTAGCGCAGTTCCGCTTCCCGGTTCAGCTCCTCCACTTCCTTGCGGATTTGGGAGACGTAAAGCTCGGCTTCCTCCTGAATGCTGGCCGCGTAGTTCTCCGCGTTGCTGAGCAGGGTGTTCTCGCGGAGAAACTTGATCGAAGCGAAGTCCGGCCCACTCGCGGCGCCCCCGCCGGCGGACGCTGCTCCCTCGCCGAAGTCCTCGGCGGCGAAGCCCTGGGCCTCCGGCAATCCGGCGGGCACCAGCTCCGACCCGGCGCCGCCATAGGCCCCGTCCTCGGCGCTGGCCGGCAGATCGGCACCGGAGCTGCGGTCCAGGCTCGGCGCCGACCAATCGTCGTACTTGAACGCGGAAAAATCTACCATGATGCCCTCGGCGAGGCGGGGCCCGCGGAGGGGCCCCGGTGACGGTTACCGCTTCTCGCGCAGCCAGTTGCGGATCATCGATGCCGTGGTGAGAGGATCGGCGCGGGCCATCTCGATGATCTTTTCGCGCGGCGGAATACCGGCAGCCTCGCGGGTGGTGGGGATTTCCAGCTCCTCGCCTTCCAGCTCGCCAATGGTGGCGGGCAGGCCCATTAAGAGGTCCAGATCCTCCGGCTTGGCGCTCAGCCTTTGCACCATAGGCCGAATTACAAAGAGGATCAACGCCAGCAGGCCCACGCCCAGGAAGGTGAAGCGCAGGATATCCAGCATGAAATCCCGCGCGCGGGTGGTCTGCTCGATCTCCCGGCTGATGTCTTCTTCCAGGGGTGCCTGGAACTGCATGTTGATCACTTCCACCGTGTCGCCCCGCGTCTCGTTATACCCCACCGCCGCGCGCACGAGGCGGGTGAAATGGGTCAGCTCGTCGGTGCTCCATTCCCGCCATTGCCGCGTGGCCTGCCCGCTTTCCGGGTCCACCAGGCGGCGGTACTTGCCGTCCACCAGCACCGACACGCTAAGCCGCTTGATCGAGCCCACCGCCGGCTCGCTCACCACGGTCTTGCGGCTGTTCTCGAAGTTCCGCGTCTCGCTGGTGCGGGAGAGCTGGGAGACATTGGCTATTTCGCTTGCCCCGGCCTGGGTTTCGGGCAGGTTACTGATCACGCCCGGAATGCCCACCGGGATGGAGCGGGTGCCGGTGGAATCCTCGGTCTCGGTCTGCTCGCTGCGTACCACCGATCCGTCCGGATCGAACAACTCCTCGGTCGTGGTGATTCGGTCGAAGGACATATCCACCGTCACGCGGGCCCGCACCCGGTCCGGTCCGACGACCGGTTCCAGTTGATTCAGGATGTTGCGCTCCAAGGCACGCTCCACGGCCCGCATGTGGGTGAGCTGGTCGCCGATTCGGCCCGCGGCGGTTTCGTCCCCGATTCCCTGGCTGAGCATCTTGCCGGAGGTGTCGACGACGACCACGTTGTTCTTGTCCAGTCCCTCGACGGAATTCGCCACCAGAAAGGCGATGGTCAGCACCTCCTTGCTGTCCATCTCGGTGCCGGCCTGGGTCTCCACCACCACCGCGGCGGTGGGCTTCTCCTCGTCGCGCAGGAACAGGCTCTTCTTGGGCAGGGCCAGGCTGACCTTGGCCGACCGCACCGTACGCAACATTCCGATCAGTCGGGCCAGCTCGCCTTCCAGGGCGATACGGAACTTAACCTGCTGCTGAAACTCGGTTTCGCCGATCCCCGTGCTGCCCACGAACAGGTCGACGAATCCCATGCCGCCACCGAGGGTCACCCGCTCGCCGGCCAGAACCAGCCGGGATTCATCGGCTAGCCCGGCGGGCACCATGATGGAGCGGCCGCCCGGTCCGACCAAGGTGATAATCTGGCTCTTGTCCAGCGTTTCCCGCACGGTCGCCGCATCCTCCGGAGAGATGTTGGTGAACAGCGGCACCCAGCTTTCCCGGTTGGCGAGGTAGATCAGGGAAATCATCCCGATCACCACCAACCCGAGAATGGAGAACAGCGCGATGCGCTTCCCCATCGTGAGGGATTCGAAAAAGGTTTGGAATTGGGCGCGAATATCGCCCAATAGGCTTGCCGTGTCCTCGGCCATGGTGTGCTCCCGCCCGATGGGGTGTTCGTCCAATGAACGCGGGGCGATCGAATCGCCACCGTCTGCCGTCGCGTGCGCCGCCCGGATGATGCGAGTGTCCGGGCGCCTGGCCGGTGCCTACCGGCCTCACGCGGCCTCGGCAGTCAATTGATGCTGAAGGGAGAAAAGCAAGGAACGTTCCAAACCCCCGAGGAGCGGGCGCTCCTCTGCGGGGATCGGAAATTCAGTAATGATTCGAGAGGTCTATCGCGGGCTAGAATTGCATCCGCGTGATCTCGTGGTAGGCGTTGATGAGCTTGGAGCGGATTTGGAGCAGCAGTTCGAGGGAAATCCCTGCCTTCTCCATGGCGATCATGGTGCCGTGAATGTCCTTGTTGTTGGTGGTGGCAAATTCTTCCACCTTGCGTCCCGCTTCCAATTGCATCCGGTTCACTTCGTCCAGCATCGACTGGAAGGATTGCCCCAACTGCTCGACCAGGTTGGCGGTGGGCCCCGGGTCGCGTTGCCCGTGCAGGGCGGCGGGATTCAAGTGGTCGATTCTCATGACGCCTCAGGATTTATCCGAGTTGGCAATGTTCTGATACAGTTGCGAAAGTACCTGCTTGGACTTCATTAAATCCTCGAACATCTTGTTGGCCGTGCGGAGCTCCTCCTGGATCGAAGCCACCTTGGCGGCGCCCTCCGTTGCCGCCGGGCCGGTGAGGTTCTTCTGCACGCTGTCCATGCGCGCCACCTCGCTGGCGAGGGTCTGCTCGAACGGCCGCTCCGCCGTGGTCTCCTTGGGAGCCTGGCGTTCGGCGGGCCGCTGCCCGCCAACGGGCCGGATATTCTGGAGCTTGATCTCGTCCATGGCGTTATCGTCTTCGGTCGCCGAAGATCACGATGAGCCGGGCTTTGCGTGCCGAAAGGTTTCCGCTTGACTGGCCGGTCTCGTTGCTCGAATCCTCGATCGATTTGCCGACTGAGTGGCTCTCAAGATTAAGAATAAAGTTAATGCAAGTTGCTTGCCGGTTACTCGGATGGCGGGGCCGGGAAATGATCGAAATCCGCCGCACCGATTCATTCTAAATCGAACTACCGGCCAATTTCCAGTGCCTTCATCGCCATGGCCTTGGTGGCGTTGAACGCGGTGACGTTCGCCTCGTAGGAGCGGCTGGCCAGCATCATGTTGACCAGTTCTTCCATGGGGTTGATGTTGGGGAACGCCACGTAGCCCTCCTCGTTGGCGTCGGGATGGCTCGGGTCGAAACGCAGGATCGGCGGGCGTTGATCCACCACCACGCCCAACACCTTGGCATGCAACGGCTCGTCCGGCTGCACCCGGGCTCGCAACTCCTCCTCGAACGTGCGCTGCCTGGGCAGCGCGCCGAAGACGACATCCCGCCGGCGGTAGGGTCCTCCCGCCGGGGTGCGGGTGGTTTGGGAATTGGCGATGTTGCCGGAGATGATGTTGATCCGGAAGCGCTGGGCGGCCATTCCCGAGGAACTGGCCTCCATCGCGGAGAGGAAATCCATTAGCGTTCTCCTTCGGTAATCACGTGCCGCAGGCTGCGCAGCCGGCTGCTGATGATCTGGCTCATGACCTGGTAGACCACCTGGTTTTCGCCCAACTTGGCCATCTCCCGTTCCAAATCCACCGAATTGCCGTCCAGGGAGCCGACCGGGTTGCCGGAGCGGATCGTCGTGGGCGTCACCAATTCCAGCGGCTTGGCGTCGCGCCCGTCGAAGTGCCGGGGATCGGTGACGCGCAGCGGGCCAGGCTCGTGAGCGTGCATGGCTTTGCCCAGAGCCCTCTCGAAGACCAAATCCTTGGCCTTGTATCCGGGCGTCTCGGCGTTGGCGACGTTCGCCGCCAGCATGTTCTGCCGGAGAAAGCGGAAGTCGAGGGATTTGTGCAGCAGCGTAAAGTGCTTGTCGAAGAGGCGATCCATGGCCGCAATCCTGGTGCGGGATAGCATCGTCCGGTCCGGTGGCGGAGCCCGAGGATTCCTCGGTCCGGCCGGGGGCCGGTGCGGGAGGGAATTCCCGCTCACGTCTGCGGGGTAGCCATGCAACCGATGGGCCAGCGGGCGGGGGTTCGCCGCTAGGGAATAAGGGGGATGTAGAGCTTTCGGTACAGCGGTTGGGGCGGCTGGTGCACCTCCCGCAGGCGCAGGTCCACACGGATCGGAACCTCCGAAAGCACTGCGGCGATACGCACTTCCTGGTCGTGGCGGGCTTCCGCCCCCGGCTCGACGTACAGGTACGCCGGCTCGGGTGGCTCTCGGAACCGTCCGTGCCAGATGCCGTAGCCGATCCGCACCAGCAACGGGCGTTCGGTCGGGTTGTACACCCGCACCCGCAGCAGTCCGACCAACTGCACCCGCGGGGGCAGCGGCTCCACGGGAGCGAGGAGCGCTTTCCGCCATCGCTCCCAGTCCCGCTCCGGCAGGGCTTTCTCCAGCGCGGCGGCGAGGCGCTCGCGGCTCGTGTAGGACTTGCCCCGCAGGCCGCGCAGGGCCGCAATCAGCTCGATGGGCAGTTCGGCCCGGTGATAGGCCTCGAAGACGCCCCGATCCATCGGCAGCGTGTTGTCGTGCTCCTCGTCGTGGGGTGTCGCCGGGCCGGTCTGGATGAAGACGAAGTCCGTCACGGCGCCGGTGAGATCGGCCCCCTCGGGGAAGGCGGGATACAGGCCCCGAGCGGTGCCGGTGCCAATGCGCCGCTCGAGGGCATCTTCCACGAATTCCAACCGGGCCAGCAGGGGCGGTATGTCCTCCATCCGCCCGAACTCGGCCAGGTGATGGATCAGCCGCCAGCGCCGCGGAACCCGCCCCGAATCGCCGATCGCGACCAGCAACGCTTGCCGCGCCAGCTCCGGGTGCCGACGCATCTCCGCCAGCGCCTCGAGCCGCTTGCCGAGATTCTCGCCCAGCAGGGGCGGCACCCAGCGCTCCCGGGCGAGTTCGATGGCCCCGCCGTCGGGCAGCAGGGCTAGAATGGACGCCGGGCTCAGCAGGAGTAGGGCGGCGGCCACGAGCGGGGCACACGCGCCGCCGGCCCCGCACACTCGCGTCCACCGGATTCGCCGTTTGCGGGGCGCACGGGGCACCGAAACCGGCCCCCCGGCCGGGGGTTCCCGCCGCAAGCGTCTTGACAGGAAAAATTTCATCACTACAATACAAAGGTTCACGAGCTAAGATTAAGCGGCGAAGGCCGCCGGACCCACAGAATATGAAAACGATCTCGATCAGGAAAGAAGAATTCGAGCCGGGCGGCAAGTACGCCCCGGGCTGGGTACTCTTCGACGCCGAGGGCCAGATCCTGGGGCGGCTCGCGACTCAGATCGCAATGGTGCTGCGGGGCAAGACCAAGCCCACCTTCACCCCCCATCTGGATACCGGGGAATTCGTCGTGGTGGTGAACGCGGAGAAGGTGAAGCTTTCCGGCAACAAGCTCAAGGACAAATACTATTACCATCACACCGGTTATCCGGGTGGGCTCAAGGCCGTGCGGGCGGAGCAACTGTTCGCGAAGAAACCCACCGAGGTGCTTCGGCTGGCGGTGAAGCGCATGTTGCCCAAGAATGCGCTGAACCGGAACATCCTAGCGAAGAAGCTCAAGCTCTATGCGGGCCCGGAGCATCCGCACCAGGCGCAGCAGCCGGTCCCCTACGGCGAGCTCAACGGCTGAAGCAGCCGCCCCGCACCTCCGGCCAGCAAGGGTCCCCAGGAAGGGCAGAACGTTCATGACTCCGATGCAATATTACGGTACCGGCCGGCGCAAGTCCTCCGTGGCGCGGGTCTATCTCCGCCCGGGCCCGGGCCAGATCCTGATCAACAAGAAGCCGCTGGACGAATATTTCGGCGACGAAGCGCAGCGCTATCTGGTGCGGCAAGCGCTGGAGTTGACCGAGACGATTGGGCGCTACAACCTGCTGGTCAACGTCTCCGGCGGCGGCATCACGGGCCAGGCCAGCGCCATCCGGCACGGCGTTGCGCGGGCGCTGCTGAAGGTTTCCGAGGCGGATTACCGCCCCACCCTGAAGAAGGCCGGGCTGCTCACCCGCGATGCCCGGGAGGTGGAGCGCAAGAAGTACGGTCAGCCCGGTGCCCGCAAGCGCTTCCAGTACTCCAAGCGCTAATTCCCTCCGGCAATTCCCGGTTTCAGTCGGCGCCCAACTCCCGCAGGGCGCCGTTCAATCCCTCGATTAAATCCGACGCGCTGAAGTAGGTGCCGCTCAACTCCCCGCGGTGTCTCCGGGCCGCGGCATGGAGGGTCACGCCAAGGAGCGCGGCGTTGAGCACCGGTAGCCCCTGAGCCAGCAGACCGCCGATCACGCCACTCAGTACGTCCCCGCTCCCCCCGGAGGCCAGGGCGTGATCCGCCACCGGGTTCAGGAACACCTCGCCGGACGGAGCCGCCACGGCCGTCCCCGCACCCTTTAGCACCAGCACCACCCCCCATTCGGCGGCCAGCCGCCGCGCATGACCCACACGGTCCGCGGCCAGCTCGGCCGGCCCGAGTCCGCTCAGCCGGGCCAGCTCCCCCGGGTGAGGCGTAATCACGGTGGGGGCGGCCCGCGCCGTGAGATCCGCCCCGGCAAGCGGATAGAGCCCGTCGGCGTCGATCAGCAGGGGCCGCTCCACCCGCGCCACGAGTTCCTTGACCAGGGCGCCGGTCTCCTCGTGGCGTCCGAGCCCGCATCCCAGCACCACCGCCGACCGCGCCGCCGCCGCCTCCAGCAGGCCGGGGGCGTGGGCGGCGGCGAAGTACTCCGTTGCGCCCGGCTCGGCGGCGAGGGTCATCAGTTCCGGCGCGGACGTCACGAATCGATCCTGCAGCGCTTTGGGCACGGCCGCGGTGACGAGCCCCGCGCCACTCTTGACGGCGGCCCGCCCGGCCATCAGCGCCGCGCCGCCCATGCCCGCCGATCCACAGACGGAGAGCAGGTGGCCGAAGGTGCCCTTGTGGCCGTCGCGGGGCCGGTGGGGCAACAGTTCCCGCGCGAAAGGGGCGGTGAGGCGGTAGAGGGGCGGATCGTCGGGCTCCCAATGGGGCGGGATGGAGATGTCGGCCACCTCCACCGATCCGGCGCATTCGGCGCCGGGCCACTGGTAACACCCCGGCTTGCCCACCTGGAGCGTCACCGTGTGGGTGCAATGGGTGGCGATGCCCAGCACCTGTCCCGTGTCCGTGTGAATGCCCGAGGGCAAATCCACCGCCACCTTGATCGGCGCCGGGCTGGCATTGAAGCGGTCGATCCAGTCCCGGTACGCCCCCTCGACGGGGCGGGCCAGCCCCGTACCGAACCACGCGTCCACCAGCACCGCGGCCTGTTGCAGCAGCGCCTCGGCCGTCTCCGCCTCGGACTGGGCGTCGTAGGTCTCCCCGAACTGGCGCCACGCCTCCCAATTGGAGAGCACGTCCGCGCCGGAGGGCTCGCCCAGTTTCACCACCGTCACGGCCTCGCCCCGGTTCTTGAGCAGCCGCGCCGCGGCGAAGCCGTCGCCGCCGTTGTTGCCGGGGCCGCAGCACACCACGACGGGCCGCGGGGCCGACAGCTGAGCCGCCAGGGCCGTCACCCGGTCGGCCACGGCCCGCGCGGCGTTTTCCATCAGCAGCCGCCCGGGCAGGCCCAGCTCATCGATGGCGTGGCGGTCCATCCGCCGCATCTCAGCGGCGGTGGCGAGGCGCTGCAGCAGGGAGTAGGGAAGCGGATGGGCCAGGGTCGATTCAGCCATGACAACCGGTCGGCCCCGGGCTCGGGGCGGGTCGAGCCGCCACGCACCCGGCTAGACCGGAAGGGTTCCGCTCAACGGATAGGGGCGGTGTTGTAGGAAACCGACGACTCGGCGCCGGGCCGCAGGAACACGTTGATCTTGCCCAGGTTGCGCGATTCGCTGTGCGCCAGATGAAACTTGAGGGTCTTGGTGTAGAAGCGCGGATCCTCGATCTCCAACGTGTGCTCGCCGGCGTTGACCCCAATGAACTGGAAGATGCCGTCCCCGTCCGAGGCGGTGCGGCTCCCGTTGGGCTCCAATCGCAGCTGCAGGCCGGTGGCCGAGTTGCCGTCGAGGAAGACCAGCCGTCCGATCACCTGACCCCGGGCCAACGCCAGCCGGACGTCGCTCAGCCGATTCTCCTCGTCTGTCGCCACGGCGATCTCGTTGTCGACCGGCTCGAATCCCTTCACCGACACGGCGAAGCGGTGGGAGCCCGAAGGAATGCGGATGATGTGGAAGCGGCCGTCCGGGTGGGTCACGAACTGCTGATCGTCCACACGGAAGGCTACGGAGCGTTGGGTGTATTCGGAGGGAAAATAGATTTGACCGCGCAACGAACCCCAATCCTCACCGAGCGCATCCAGCAAGGTATTGTAGCTTTGGGAGGGCACATCCTCCATGCCGATCACGCGCTCGCAGGCGGCGATCGCCACCAGTACGGCCATGACCGACAGCAAAGTGATGGCGTGAACTTTTCTCATCGCAGATTGCCCAGCACGAATCATGCCTGCCGCGCCGCCCTGTCGGGGCAAGCGCGTTCAACAGCCGATCCCCGGTCCGCCGTCCAGCCGCTGGATGCACGACGACAACCCTATCCTTGGGAGGTGACTTCCTGTCCGTGCCGGAATCTGGCGGGAGACGGCCTCGACCGCGCGCAGATCAGCAGTCGTTACATACTAAATTGTAGCCCCTCTCACAAGAAAGATTCGACGATTCACCTCATTTTCTTGACTTCCGGGTGCATCTTGCGGCCCATCCGGGTGCGGTTGGGGTGAACCGCCTTTGCCCGATGCCCGGGCGGAGTCCGCAGGCCACCTTCAGGGCGGCGGTTCCCGGGGCAGCACCACGGTGAAGATGGATCCGGCGTCTTCCCGGGGCCGGTAACTCAATTGGCCGTGGTGGGCGCGCACGATCTGATGGGAGATGGAAAGCCCGAGTCCCGTGCCGCCCTTCTTGGTGGTGAAGAAGGGGGTGAACAGATTGGGCCGCACCGCGTCGCTCACGCCGTGGCCGCGGTCCTCCACGTCGATCTGGTAGAAGGTTCCCCGCGGCTCGGGCAAGGGATCGCGATCCTGCCACGGCCCGGTCATGTGGGTGCGGATGGTGACCGTCTGCCCGGGCGCTCCGGCCTCGACGGCGTTGTGGATCAAGTTGAGGAACACCTGGTGCAGCCGGTCGCGGTCCGCGAACAGGTCGGGCAGTGACGGATCGTACTGGCGGTCGAAGTGCGGGCCCTCGCCCGAGTTCTGCTCGAACCAGATCACCGTGTCCAGCAACTCGTGGAGGTTCCAGCTGGATCTAGACAGGGCCAGGGCATCGCCGCGGATGGCCAGCCGCCCCACGAGGCGCTCCAGCCGCTCCAGCTCCTTGAGGATCACCTCCGGGTATTCCCGCAGCTCGGGGAAGCCGGTCACTTTTCGCGCCAGCAATTGAGTGGCCCCCTTGATGCCGCTGAGGGGATTCTGCAGCTCGTGGGCCAGCCGCTCGACCATGATGCCGATCGAGTCCAGCAGCCGCTCTTCCTGGGCCGCCGATTCCCGGCTTTCCCGCTGGGTCTGGTCCCAGAAGACGATCAGCGCCTGCTCCACCGGCTGGTGGGCGACGAGCACCGGGTCGATCTGCACCCGCAGGTTGAGCGGCGGCAGGCCCCGGCCCTGATCGAAGCGGCAGGGGTTGATGCTGGTGGAGGCCTCGTCCTCGAAGGCCCGGGTCAGGTGCTGCAAAACCGCGCTGTCCTTGCCGAACAGCTTGGAGACCACGTAGCCGGACAGTTGCTCGGGCCGCAGGCGCCAGAACAGACCCGCCGCCTCGTTGGCCAACTGCACGCGAAATTCGCGGTCCACCGCGAGCACGGGCGTGGTAAAACTATCGAGCAGCGTGTTTTCCATGATCTCGGGCGCGAAGCGCCGGAGCGCAGCGGGGCGTTGAATGGTCGATGGCCGGGGACGGGATGGCGCCTCCGCGGACTCACTATATCCAATCCGGATCGGGTGTGAACGGATGAAATCACAGGTTGCCGTAATCGGAGCCGGCCTGGCCGGCAGCGAGGCCGCCTGGCAGCTCGCCCGGCGCGGCGTAACGGTCGACCTGTACGAGATGCGCCCCCGGCGCACGACCGAGGCGCACCACGGCGAGGGGTTCGCGGAGCTGGTGTGCTCCAATTCCTTTAAGAGCACCTCTCCGCAAAACGCCCATGGGCTGTTGAAGGCCGAGATGGCGCTCCAGGGATCGCTGATCCTGGAGGCGGCCGAGCCGTGTGCCGTCCCCGCCGGTCAGGCCCTCGCGGTGGATCGGGAACTGTTCTCCGCCTGGGTCACGGAGCGGCTCTCGGCGGAGGCCCGGGTGAGGGTCGTGCGGGAGGAGGCCACGGATCTTCGGACGCTGCTGAGCCGCTATGAGCGGGTGATCGTCGCCACCGGCCCGCTCACCTCCGGAGCGCTTTCGGACGAGCTGAGCCGGCTGCTGGGCTCGCGGCATCTTTCCTTCTACGATGCCATCGCACCGGTGGTGATGGCCGACTCCATCGACATGAGGGCGGTGTTCCGCGCCTCGCGGTACGGGAAGGGCACGGCGGACTACCTCAACTGCCCCTTGAGCGAAGCAGCCTACTACGAGTTTGTGCAGGCCTTGGCGGCGGCGGACAAAGTGCCGCTGCACAGCTTCGAATCCCTCCGGCCCTTCGAGGGGTGCCTGCCCATCGAGGTGATGGCCGGGCGCGGGGAGATGACCCTGGCCTTTGGGCCCATGAAACCGGTCGGGCTGGCGGACCCGCGTAGCGGAGAGCGCCCTTTCGCCGTGGTGCAGTTGCGTCAGGAGAACCGCCAAGCCTCGCTTTACAGCATGGTGGGCTTCCAGACCAAGATGACCTGGCCGGAGCAGCGGCGCATCTTCCGCACCATCCCCGGGCTGGAGCGGGCGGAGTTCGCCCGGCTGGGCTCCCTGCACCGCAACACTTTCCTGGAATCTCCCCGCCTGCTGGATGGCGACCTGGCCCTGCGGGAGGCGACCTGGCTGCACTTTGCCGGGCAGATCACCGGCGTGGAGGGCTACATCGAATCCTGCGCCACGGGCATGTACGCCGCAAAGCGCGTGGCCTGCCTGTTGACGGGCGGGGCGGCGCCACCCCCGAGCGGGGCCACCATGACCGGCGCCCTGGT
>JAPUJL010000010.1 GCA_027296185.1 SAR324 cluster bacterium
CAGACTCAGCTGGTCCTTACGCAACCCGTTAGGGCGTGCAGGAGATTCTCTCTCCCCCGCGAGCGGTTCCTCGCGCCGCTTGACGCTATTGCCGCTCCGTGGAATAATCTAACTCCATAAAATCACAGGTATTTTCAGCTATTTGGCGAGAGCGCGGGGGTGGCGCGACCTGGGGAAAGCGGACCGCATCGAGAGACTATGGCAACGAAAGCGAAGCAGCCGGAGGCGGAGCAGACGAACGCGGGTCAGCCGGCGGAAGACACGGCGGAGCAGGGCGGGGCGAAGGACACAGTCCAGGCGGGGAAAGCGTCCGAAGCGGGCGCCGCAGCGAAGAAGGACGGCACGGCGCCAAGCGGCGCCGCGAAGAAGGACGGCGCGGCGAAAGACGGCGCGGGAAAAGACGGTGCAGCGAAGGGCCAGGCCGTGAAGAGCACCGAAGAGCACGCCTTTCAGGCGGAGATGCAGCAGTTGCTGCACATCATCGTCCACTCCCTGTACTCGGAGCGGGAGATTTTCCTGCGGGAACTCATCTCCAACGCCTCGGACGCGCTCAACAAGCTGCGCTTCCTCACGCTGACTCAGCCGGACGTGCGCGATCCGGAAGTGGAACTGGAGATCACCCTCGAGGTGGACGAGGGGGGCGAGGATGACGGCACCAAGGCGATCATCGTCAGCGACACCGGGATCGGGATGACCCACGACGAGCTGATCGAAAGCCTGGGCACCATCGCCCGCTCGGGCACGTTGGACTTCGTCAAGCAGCTCTCCGGCATCGACCCGGGCAAGCGGACGGAGATGATTGGCCAGTTCGGGGTGGGCTTCTACTCGGTGTTCATGGTGACCGGGCGGGTGATCGTGGATACCTGCCCCGCCGATCCCGCCGAGCCCGCCTGGCGTTGGATTTCCGACGGCGGCGGCGGCTACTCGCTGGAGCCCTCCGATCGCACGGCCCGGGGCACCTCGGTGCGCGTCGAACTGCGCGAGGATGCGGCGGAGTTCGCCCAGGCCTACCGGGTCGAGACGGTGGTCAAGCGCTACTCGAACTTCGTGCCGCACCCGGTACGGCTGGACGGCCGCCAGCTTAATTCCCAGGAGGCGATCTGGAGCCTGCCCAAAGCGGAAGTCACCCAGGAGCAGTACACGGAGTTCTACAAGTACCTCACCCACGGCATCGACGAGCCCCAGCACACCATCCACCTGTCCATCGACGCGCCGGTGCAGTACCGGGCGCTGCTGTTCGTGCCCAAGCAGTTGACCAACGAGATGCTTTACAGCCGGACGGGCTGGGGGCTGAAGCTCTACGCCAACCGGGTGTTCATCCAGGACGATTGCCAGGAGCTGATGCCGCTCTATCTGCGCTTCCTGCAGGGCGTGTTGGATTCGGAAGATCTGCCCCTGAACGTCTCCCGGGAGATGGTGCAGCAGAACCCCCTGCTGGCGAAGATCAGCGCCAGCCTGACCGGGCGCGTCCTGCGCGAGCTGAAGGCGCTGTCCGAGGGCAATGCGGAACGGTACGCCACCTTCTTCCGCGAGTACGGCAAGGTGCTGAAGGAGGGGATCACCGCCGATCGACCCAACCAAGAGCGGCTGCTGGAACTGGCCCGCTACAATTCCTCGGTGTGCAGCGACGAGAAGGACCTCACCACCCTGAAGGAATACGTGTCGCGCATGCGCGACGACCAGCAGGAGATCTTCTATTTCTCCGGGCCCTCCCGCGATGCGATCGAGCGCAACCCGAGCCTGGAGTTCTTCCGCAAGCGGGGGCTGGAGGTGCTGTATTTCTACGATCAGGTCGACGACTTCGTCATGGCGCAGCTTCAAGAGTACGACGGCAAGAAGTTCGCCAGCATCGATCAGGCGGACCTGGAGACCCTGAAGGACGCCGCGGAGGTCACGGCGGGGGACCAGCCGGCCCTGGAGGGCGACGCCCTCGACAAGCTGATCGGATACGTCAAGGAGACCCTGGGCGAGCGGGTGGCTGACGTCATCGCCTCCAAGCGCCTGGTGGAAAGCCCGGCGGTGCTGGTCAATCCCGATGGTCAGGCGGCGAGTATCTCCAAGATGATGCGCCTCATCGATCAGAGCTTTGCCGCGCCGCAAAAGATTCTGGAAATCAACCCGGGCCACTCCCTCGTGCGCAACCTCTCGGCGCTGCTCCAGACGGAACCGGAAGAGCCGCTGGTGCGGGAGATCACCGAGCAGATGTTCGAGAATTGCCTGCTGGTCGAAGGGATGATCGACCGGCCGGAGAAGATGGTGACCCGCATCCAGGCGCTCATGGAACGGGCGGCCGAGCTTCGCGTCGCCGCAATCGAGGATGCCCCGGTGGGAGACACGGAAGAGGAGCCGCCCACGGCCGACGCCTGAGGGGCGCTGGGCGCCGGGACCCCGGACGTCAAGGCCGGACCAAGGAAGGGTGCATGGTGAGTCCAAGGCGCACTGCGCTGCTGCTGCTGGCGGGCCTGGTTCTGGCCGCTTGCGAGCCCAAGGAAGAAGCGGATTGCGACCAACTGCTGGCCGACGAGAAGTACGGTCAGGTGGTCAAGTCCTGTGAAGATCCGTCCCAGCGGGCCATGGGCTATCTCGGGCTGGCCGGGTTCGATTTTCTCGATTTTCTCTCCGCGGACGACCCCAGCAATTTCATCGTCCAGTTGGGCCTGAACCCCGCCAACATTTCCCTCAAACGCGAGCTGATCAACGACGCCGTGCGCGAGGTGGCCTCGCCGACCAGCGGTCTGCAAGCCTTCGTGCTGCTGCTGAGCGCCTTCCTCGGCCTTTCCGTAACCACGACGGAATACCTGGACAACGGCGCCGGTGCCACGGCCCTCGACAACGACATCGCCGAGACCGAAGTACGGGACGCCACCGGCCTGATTGTGGTCGATCCGGCGCCGGCGGTGCCCATCGTGTTGAGGTTAAGCGTGGATTACCAGATGACGGTCTCCGGCACGCCCTATGTGGTGGATTGCGGGTTCGACGGCTCGACCCCGATCTGCGATGGGACGGGCGGCACGGTCACCGTTTTCGACGACGTCACTCCCTTGCTCGGTGCCGGGTTGGATGACACGGGTCCCGACGTGGGCATTCCCGTGGCCACGGCTGAAGAAGCCAATCAGGTGATGATGCTGACCGGCCTCAATCTGCCGATCACCGTCGATCCGGCTAAGGCCGACCGGCTGGACAGCTTTCTTGCGGTGGGCACCCTCGACCCCGGT
>JAPUJL010000100.1 GCA_027296185.1 SAR324 cluster bacterium
CGGGGAAATCCATCGCCGAAATCGCCCGTGAGCAGAACAAGGAGGAAATCGATGCCTTCCTCGACCTGGCGTTGGCGGAGGATCTGGAGACGGAGTTCGTGGCGGGTTTGATGAACACCAACGAAGAGCAGGTGGCCAAGCTCATCACCCACCCGGACACGGTGATCGCCCTCTCCGATGCCGGCGCCCACCAGAGCTTACTCTGCGACGCGGGCTATTCCACCACGCTGCTGGGCAAGTGGGTGCGGGAGCGCCAAGCCCTGACCTTGGCCGAGGCCGTGCGCAAGCTCACCGCCGTGCCGGCGGAACTGTACCGCATTCCCGGGCGGGGTTATCTGAAGGAGGGCTACGCCGCGGACATCGTGATGTTCGACCCCGCCACCGTCCAGGCCGAGCACCCCGAGCGGGTGTACGACCTCCCCGCCGGAGAGCCGCGCTTTATCTCACGGGCGCAGGGCGTCGAACGGGTATGGGTCAACGGCGCCACCGTTCTGGACGGCGGCCGGGTGGTCGAGGCCGAAGCATCCCAGCGCACCGGCGAGGTGATCCGGGAGTTTCGTGGATAGGGGCTCAGGGGCCCAGCGGCTTGGGAGCGTGGTGGGTCAGGCCTGCTGCAACCGCCGAAAAATGGTGCCGGGTGCCGGACCGGCCCTCTGGGGCACCGTCCCGATCGATTCTTGATTCTCTGCCGGCCAAGTATCCGAACGCATCCGCTGGGAAATCGGCAAGCCGATAGGATAACTGAGATGCTTCACTGCGCTCAGCACGACGCGGGGGAAGCGACAGCCGATTCAAGCGCAACCCTAGTGATACGGGCTCTTGTTGGGCTTGACGACCTTGAGCTTGGGCGGGCCGCGGCGAATTTTGCGGCCGTTGACGTGGCGCAGGGCTTCGAAGTCGGCGTGGAAGCCTTCGCTGAGGGCGCGGCGGTCGGTGCCGAAGAGGATGAAGTGGACGCCCTTGCGAATCCAGTAGCCGGCCATCTCGTGGTTGAAGAGGTGAATCACCAGGGGGACTTTCATCCGCTTGCAGGTGTCGTGGATGTGCGTGAGGGTCTCGATGAACTTGGGGTGGTCGTACTTATTCGGAATGCCGAGTTGGATGCTCAGGTCGTTGGGCCCGACGAAGACGGCGTCCACGCCCGGCTCCGAGATCAAGTCTTCCAGCCGCTCGACGGCGGGGACGCTTTCGATTCCGATCACCAGGACGTTGTTGCGGTTGAGCTCTTCCAGGTGGCGCTGAGTCTCCTTGCTGGGAAAGACGCCCTCCTCCACGACGCGCCGCACGGCCTCGCCCTTTAGAGGCCGGTACTTGGCTGCGGCCACCACCTCGCGCACCTGATCCACGGTCTCCACATAGGGGGCCAGGATGCCCTGGGCGCCCGCGTCCACGGCCATGGTGACGTAGTGAGACTGGGGCACGGGAACGCGGATGAAGGGGACGATCCCGAGCTGGGTCAGCTTGGCCACCCAATCCGCCGTCTCGGCGCGTGAATAAGGGGCGTGCTCGTTGTCCACGATCACGAAATCGAGATCGACCACTCCGATCGTGTGATCCCAGCGGCCGGTCCGCGCGGTGACGAACATCGTCCCGTAGACGCGCCTCTTGGCCTCCAGGGCCTCCTTCAATTCCCAACCGTCCATGACCGCTCCTGGCTCGATTGCGCCGCGCCGCCCTGCTCCGCTTCCGGCGGCGGGCTGGCGCCCCGCAAGGTGGCTCGTTGACAGCCTCGCGGGCGCTTGGGTACCCTCGCCTATTCCTTGCTCCGGCGGGATTCACACCGATCACAAAACCCCGGGGAAGGCAAGGCAACCCAAGTTTGCAACGCAGAGCGGCGCCCCATGGGCATGGAATTGATCGAGTTGGAGCGGCGCCTGATCGGGTTCGACACCGTGAGCCGGAACTCGAACCTGGAGATGGCCGACTTCCTGGAGGGCTACCTGGGCGGTCTCGGTCTGCGGGTGGAGCTCTATCCCAGCGAGGATGGGCGGAAGGCCAATCTCTTGGCGACCCTCGGTCCGTCGGACGTGGGCGGGCTCATGCTCGCGGGGCACATGGACGTGGTGCCGGTGGAAGGGCAGGCGTGGGATGCCGACCCCTTCACCTTGCGCGCCGAGGACGGGCGCTACTACGGGCGGGGCACGGCGGACATGAAGTCCTTCATCGCCCAGGCGATCCACGCCGTCGAGCAGCTCCCGCGGGATTCGCTGAAGCTGCCCGTGCACCTGGCGTTCACCTACGACGAGGAGGTCGGCTGTGGCGGAGCGGAGCGGCTGATGACGTTGCTGCGGGAGCGGGAGCACGTGCTGCCCAAGTGCGCGGTGATCGGCGAGCCGACGGGGTTTCAGGTGTTCCGCCTGCACAAGGGGATCACCATCGCCCAGGTTTCCATCACGGGTGTCGAGGGGCACAGCGGGAAGCCGGAACTGGGCGTGAACGCCACTTACCCGGCGGTCCGAATCATCGACAAGCTGATCGAGGTGGAAGCGGAGCGCAAGCGCCACCGCTCCATGGAGGAGTACTTCCAGTTCCCCTACACCACCGTCAACGTGGGAATGATCAACGGCGGCACGGCGGTCAACATCATCCCCAATCGCTGCGAGATCGCCTTCGAGTACCGCACCATGCCGACCGAGGATACGATGTACGTCTACCGGCAACTGGAAGGCTACATCTCCGAGGTGCTGCGGCCCGAACTGAAGCAGCGGGACGAGCGCGCGGACGTGGAGCTCCGGATCCTGAACCGGTTGATGCCGATGGAGCTGCCCGCCGGAAGCGAGATCGAGCGGATCGCGCTGGAACTTACCGGCCATTCGGAGGCCACCGCCGCGCCGTACTACACCGAGGGCGCCATCTATAACGAGGCGGGGATTCCCACCGTCATCTGCGGCCCGGGGGATATCGATCAGGCCCACCGGCCCAACGAGTTCATCACCCGCGAGCAGATGGAGCAGGGCGTGCCCTTTCTGGCGGGGCTGATCGCCAAGGTGTGCGGGCCGTGATCTGGGTGTTCGGCTACGGCTCGCTGATGTGGCGCCCGGGCTTCGAGTACGCCGAGCGGCGCCCCGCGACGCTCCGGGGCTACCGCCGCGCCTTCTGCCGCTATTCCCTGCGCCATCGGGGCACGGAGGAATCCCCCGGACTGGTGGTCGGTCTGGTGGCGGGCGAATCGTGCCGGGGCTATGCCTTCCGTGTCGCCGAGGAGAAACGCCGGGAGGTGCTGGAATACCTGGATGACCGGGAGGGGGCGGGATACTTCCGGCGGTGCCTGCCTCTGGAGGTGGAGCGCAACGGCAAATGCTCCGTCGAAGAGGCGTGGGTCTATCTCCCGGACGAGGCCCACCGCACCCATATCAAGGCCATCGAGCCCGAGCGGATGGTGCGCCTCATCGCCACCGGCCGAGGGAAGAGCGGCACGGCGCACGATTACCTGATTGCACTGATCGGGGTGTTGGAAGGGCTCGGCCGGCCGGACCCCGAACTGATCGAGGTGCTACGGGCCGTGGAGCGCTTCAAACGCGGCGGTTCCGGCGCAGACCCCAGGGGCCCGGCGGCGCGGGCGGTCAACGGCGTGCCCCAATAAACCGCACCTGGAACCTCCGCACCACGAGGATGCGAGCGGCCATCGCGCCCAGCGAGAGCAGCCACACCGCCGCGCCCAGCCGCACGGACAGTTCGCCTGTGGTGAGTTGCCCTGCGGCGAGTTGACCCGCGGCGATGAGCACCGTGCCGGCCGCCTGGGCGGCGTATATCCACTCCGGGGAGAACAACGCCTCAATCGAACGGCTCGCCGGTTCGCGGGCCCGCCCCTGCGGCGCTAACCGGTAGAGCCAGTCCGGCAACACCAGTCCCAACAAGAAGATCGTGACGGTGAGCTTGGCCAGGTTTAGGGCCTCCCCGGGCTCCAACCCCCGCGCCGTCCGCAGGGCCGCATAGCCCAGCAGGACCCCCACCAGCGCCCAAGGCAGCCGGCGGAGCATCGCGAAGCGCC
>JAPUJL010000101.1 GCA_027296185.1 SAR324 cluster bacterium
CTAATTCGTGGAATTCCGGGCCTACCGCCACGACCGGCGGTTCGGGCGTCATCCGGGTACAACAATTACCAAATGCGCCGCGAATTATAGGCAATCTATCTATCGTATCGAAGCTGAGGAGCGGTGGCAATAGCGCTTCAAGCCGCCCCGCGGCGATTTGTGCGTGTCCTTTCTGCAGTTGTCGGGTATCGGTGAGGGCATTGCCGTTGCCACAACCTCCCGCCCCGGATATAAACGAAGGCGATGGGAAAACGGGTCTATCGGCGGCCCCGCTTCTCACGACTGGACAATCATGATCGTCGATTGACACTCAGCGGGACGGCAGGCGCCCGGGGCGCCCCGATCCGCACCCTCCGAACGACGGAAAGGCCTCGTTATGGGCAATCAGCACGCCGCGCGCGGCATCGCCTTGCTTCGAATCGTGATCGGTTTTTGGTTTTTGAAGTCGGGGTTGAGCCATCTGGCCTTCACCCCGCTCCCGTGGGTGTCGGATCGCTGGTCGATCATCATGCCCAAGATCGTTACGAGAAACGCCGAAGGCAACCCGATCGGCTTCGTGAAGAAGTTTCTCGAGGAAGTGGTGCTGCCCAATTCGGACCTCTTCGCCGGCATGAGCGGACTGGCAGAGCTGGGAGTCGGGCTGTCGCTCCTCTTCGGGCTCGCTTCGGTGCTGGGCGCCGCGGGCGGGCTGTTCCTCTCGATTACCTATGGGCTGATGACGATCCATCTGCAGAGCAGTCAGGGCTTTCATCTGGTGCTGGTGACCGCGATGATCGTATTTCTGGTCACCCGCCCGGGTCGTGTGTGGGGGGTGGACTCCATCCTGTTCCGGCTGAAGCCGAGCGTGCCGATCTGGTAAGCGGGGCCGGGGCCGCCGGCCGACGCGGCCGATCAGTCGTCGATGACCACGCCCCAGGGCATGCCGGGCGAATCGATCTGCTTGATCGTCTTCAGTAGCACCGTGTCCACGACGGAGACGGTGTTGCTGACCCCATCGCAAGTGTAGAGCTTCTTGCCGTCGCGGGTGAGGGCAATGCCCCACACCCGGCGGCCGACGGGAATGGTGGCCAACACTTCCCAAGTAGCGGTATCGACCACCTTGATCGAGTTGCCGCTGCCCGTGGCCACGTAGACTCGGCTGCCGTCCGGCGCCACCGCCACTCCCACCAGCTTCTCCCGCGATTCGCGCAGATTGACCTTCCTGATCTCCCGGCGCGTGGCGACGTCCACGACGTGCAGCATGCCGCCCAACTCCGTGCTGATGTAGGCGCGGCGGCTGTCGGCGGAGAAGGCGACCACCCGCGGCCGGGTGGAGACCAGGAACGTATCCACCACCTCCATCCGCTCGGCATCGATCACATCGATGCTGTGGGTGGATTCGTTGGTCACGTAGACCCACTTGCCGTCCGGGCTGATCCCCACCCCCTCCGGCTCGATGCCCACCTGGATGACCTTCAACACCGTGCCGTTGGTCACGTCGATGGCCGTGGCCGAGGCGGAATCTTCATTGGAAAGGAACAGCCGCCGGCCGTCGGGGTGCACCGCGAAGGCCTCCGGATCGCTCCCCCCGGGTATGCGGCCGATGGAGCGGTAATCGGCGAGGTCCAGCACTTCGATGGCATCCTCGTCACTGGTGGCCACGTACAGTCGGCTGCGGTCGGGGCTGAGCCCGATCCCGCGCGGTCTGCGCCCGACCTCGATCGTTTGCACCACTTCGTCGGTGATCGTATCGATGACCGTGATGGTGTTGGTCTTCTCGTTGGTGACGTAGGCCCGGTTCGGCGTCCCGCGCCGGCCGGAGGGGGGAAGGTTGGCCAGATCGCCGACGAATTCGGTGGTGACCAGCGCCCGATCCGACTCCTCCTCTTCTTCCTCCTCGTCCTCGCCCTGGGTTGCCCAGGCATCGGGTATGGCTCCCGGCAGCCATCCGGGTTGCCCCACACCGAGCGACAGCCCGATCGCCAAGGCCCCCAGCCAGAGAAACCAAGTTCCGTTCATCCGTATTTCGCTCCCAAATCGGTTCCAATCCGATCGCGGCCGGCGGCGAAGCCGGCCCATGAAATCACTCACCCCATCATACGCCGCCACCCGGTGTGGGCGGGGTCAAAAGCTGCAGCCGCTTTCCTCGCGGGTGAAGCCCAACGAGTCCATGGGGTTGCCCTTCCAGCCCTTCAACCCTCTCAGGGGGACGCGCCCCTTGGGCACCACGGCATCCCATCCGTTCCAGTCCGCACCGTGGTTGACCTCGACGATGGACAGGGCCGCGCGTAATTGGTTGTTCCATGGACGAAAGCTCATGGCGGCACCCATGTACCCGTCGAACCGCATGTCGTTCCGCAGGTACCCGGAGAGGGCCTCGCTATCCGTCGAGCCGACCCGGAGGATCGCCTCGCCGAGAATCTTGACGCCCGCCCAGGCGCTCCAGGCCCGCTCGTTCATGGGAATCCCGGCGAATTTCACATAACGGTTGTTCAATTCCGAAGCGCCGTAAATTCGGTTCAGGTGGCTCCAGCCCGTGCTCCAGAAGCCCGCCGCCTTGACCGTCCTGCGGCCGAAGCGGATCAGTTCGGGCTTGGCTCCGCCCACCGGCACCTTCAGCCCGGCCTGCTGGTAGCTTTCCAGGAACACCTCCTGGCGCTCACCCGTGAGAGCGACGAACACGAATTCCGCTTCGAATCCCCGGATGGCATCCATGACGGGCCCGGAATCGTAAACCTCCGCGTCGCCCACCCGCACGATGCCGGCGGTCTGGCCCCCATTGGCGGCGAGGTACCGTTGGGCCGCCGCGGCCAGGCGCTGCTCGGTGCGGCTGGTGCCCTCGACGATGGCCCAGCGCTTCCACTCGTTGCCATGGACGGCCCATTGTCCCAGCGCCCGGACACGCATGGTCAGGCTCGGTCCCACGTGGAACGTATTGCGATCGCACTTGGAGCCACGAAGGGAATCCGCCTCGGAGCCGACGTTGAAGAAGATCACGCCCCGTTCCTGGGCCAGCCTGGCCAGGGCCACTGTGGCCGCGCCACTGACGCTGCCCATGAGCACGCGCACCCCCCGCCGCTCCATCAGATCCACCGCCTGGGCGACCACCTCCGTGGAATGCCCGCCCTCGGCGAACAGGAGCGCGAACCGTTTGCCGAGGATTTTCGCCTGCCGATTGACCTCGCTCACGCCCATGGAGGCCCCCGCGCGGTCCGCCGTGTTGAAGCCCGCCTTCCTGGAGAGCAGATACCCGATGGGAATCTCCTCGAGTTGACCCTGAGCCTGAAGCGCCGGGGTCAGCGCCGCGGCGGCAAGGATGGGGAACAGCAGCTTCACGGCAAGGGTCGGGCGGATGTTCATGGCGCGGTTCGATCGGGTGCGAGGAGTTTTCCGGCGGGGCCCGGGCCTTCCGCATTCGCGGCGCCGCCCCCGGTGGCGATGGCCGCGCGTTCGCCGGGGCGAACCGCGGCCGCCGAGAGCGCCGGGGAACCTAGTCGGAAAAGCGCCTGCCGGGGCGGGCGGGCGGCACGGATGCGGCCCTGCCGAGGCCAACCAATATGGCAGCGGAGCGAGGTTCGGTCAATTCCCCAGGGGGATGCGGCACACCAGCAGGCAAGGCAGCGCCCGTCCCCGGCGGCCCACTCCAGCGGTATCGCCTAGGTTGCCGCCACCTTGACCGGGATCGGCTCGGCCTGCGGAATGGCGCGGGGCGACAAGGTGCGGTAGACGATCTCCGAAGGCGGCCGGACGGGCCGCTCAGCCGCCTTGCGCGCCTCGACGACGATGTCGTGGTGGGGCGAGTACTGGCAGGTGGGATCGGCGTTGCGCGGATCGCCCGTGAGCATCATGGCCTGACAGCGGCAGCCCCCGAAATCGATCTCCTTGCGGTCGCAACTGCGGCAGGGCTCGGGCATCCAGTCGGTGCCGCGGAAGCGGTTGAACGCCTCCGAGTGGTGCCAGATCTCCACCAGGCTCTTATCCCGCACCGACTCGTACACGATGTCCGGGATCACTTCCGCCGCAGCGCAGGGCAGCACCTTGCCCGTGGGCTGAATTTGAATCACCTGACCGCCCCACCCCCCCATGCAGGGCTTGGGCAGGTCGGCGTAGTAATCCGGGATGATAAACAGAATTTCCATGCCCGGGTTGTCCTCGCGCGCCTTCTTGGCCGCCTCCCGGGCCCCATCCAGCTGTTCCCGGGTCGGCATCAGAAGGTCACGATTTTCCAGCGCCCAGGCGTAGTATTGGGTGTTGGCCATTTCCAGGCGGTGACATTGCATGCGCTTTGCCAGGGCCACGATGTCGTCGATGTGATCCAGGTTGAGGCGGTGCAGCACCACGTTGAGGGTGATGGGCAACTCCAGCTCCCGGCACCACTGGGCGAACTCCATCTTCTTGTCGAAGCTGGGCACCCCCGCGATTAAGTCCGAGTTGGCCGGGTCGGAATCCTGAACGCTGATCTGCGCCGAGACCAGTCCCGCCTCCTTCACCTTCGCCAGCTTCTCCTTGGTGAACACCGTGCCGGCGGTGACCAGATGGCAGTACAGTCCCGCGTCCGTGGCGGCCTTGGTGATTTCCGGCAGGTCCTTGCGCGCGCCCGGCTCGCCCCCGGAGAGCCCGACCTGCATCACGCCCAGCTGCGCCGCTTCGCGGAACACCCGCCCCCAATCCTCCGTGGAGAGCTCGTCGCGGAACGTCTCTCCGTAGTTCATCGGGTTCGAGCAGTAGGGACATTGGAGCGGACACTTGTAGGTCAGCTCGGCGACCAGGTTGTAGGGACGGTACTTGCGTTCGGGGGTCATGCGTCTACTCCAGAATGCCTTTTTGCTCGAATTCGTCGATGAAGATCATGGCGGAAATCTTCACCTCGCGGGGATCCTCTTGGCTCAGCGCCTCCTGCAACCCGGCGATAATCTCGCTACGGGTGTGCTCGCCGTCGCAACGCTTGACGATCTCCGCGGAGTTCTCGGTGAGTTTAAGCCCCTTTTCCGGCAACAGCACGAAGTCCACCTGCTCGATCTCGTCGAAGCGGAGCCGCGCCTTCTTGCTCAGCTTGGGCTTCCAAGCCTTGCGCTCCGGAGAGAAGCCTTCCTCGATGGCGGTAGCCAGATCCCACAGCAGGTTGCACTTGTACAGCACGGCCTCGCGCGCCCGGCGCTGCAGGTCGGGCGTGGTGGCCGCCTCTTTCACGAACTCCAGGCCCCATGCCGCATCGGGCGGGGAACGGGTGAGCCGATCGCGGAAGTACGTGTAGCCCTGCTTGTCCACCCAAGGGTAGTGCTCAGGCCAGGAATCGATCCGCGACTTGTGAATCCGCGAGGCGAACAGCTCGGTGAGGGACACGGCCACGCATTCGAACAGGGGGTGATCCATCACGAACTCGGCGTAACTGTCCACAGCCGTCTTGGCATCGGGCAGCAGCAACTTGAGGTCCGCCGTCTCCTGCCGGTCCAACCCCACCGCTTCGGCCAGGTCCAGCCACATCTCGATCCCGCCACGGTTGTCCTTGTCTCCGTCGTGGTCGGTGATGCGGTGAATCCACTCGCGCCGCACCTCCTTGTCGTTGCTCTTGGAGAGGATCAGGCCGTCCTTGATGGGTATCTGGGTCTGGTAGTAAAAGCGGTTGGCGACCCACCCCTGAATTTCCTCCTTCGAGAGCTTGCCCTGGTACATGCGGCGGTGAAGGGGGTGCTTGTCGTGATAGAAATTCTTCCCCACGTCGTAGATCGCCGCGACGAACTCCTCCATGGGGAGCAAGGTGGCGCCCAAGGTTTTTTCCGGCGCTACGGTCTGTTCGGTCATGGCGGTCTCTTGCTACCGGTTCCTGCGATACGCTCCGACAATCCGAGCCCCCTGGATCGGTTCCTATCCGACGGTGGACGGCTAGATGTCGATGGTCATCCCCTCGTAGGATATCTCCCAACCCGAGTTGCGGACAAATTCCGCCTCCGGCGAGCTGTCCCGGAGCATGGGGTTGGTGTTGTTCATGTGGATGAAGACCTTACGGATGTCCGTCCTGTCTTTCAGCAGAGCGATGGTGCCGTCGTCGCCGCCCACGGGCCAGTGGCCCATTACCCGGGTGGTGGGCGCATGGGCGATGCCGAGGTCCTGCATCTCCGTGTCGGTGAACGTGGTGCCGTCGATGAACAGCACGTCCGCCTGGTCGATCTGCGCGATCACCTCGGCCGAGAAATCCTGTACGCCGGGAATGAAGACCAGCGTCTTGCCCGACTTGAGGTCGTGGATGTTCAGGCCCACCGTCGCCTCCGGGTGGTTCTCGTAGTCGTCCATGAGGTACAGGGGCACCTTGCACGGCACGGCGAAGGGCGTGATCCGGATCGTCTCGTTGTCCTTGGGAAAGAAAGGTCGGTCCAAGGGAAACTCGATCCACTCCACCGGCTCGGGTTTGCGCACCAAAAGCCGGAAGGACGTGTTGGACTCGAGCACCACCTTCTTAATCCAGGGCGTCGAGTAGATGGTATAGGGGCGGGCCTCGCGTAGGATCAGCAACCCCAGAATGTGGTCGATGTCGGCATTGGTGAGCACGATCGAACGGATCGGCGTGTGGCGGATCCCGTTCTGCGGATGGAGACTCGGATTGTCGGCGATCTGCTGGCGGATGTCCGGCCCAATGTTGAGCAGGTGCCAATCCTTGCCGTCCGAGCTAATGGCCAAGCTGGGCTGATTGCGCGGAATCACGTGGGCGTCCCCCTGCCGCACCGCCCGGCAATTGTCGCAGTTGCAATTCCATTGCGGCAGCCCGCCACCTGCGGCCGATCCGAGTACCAAGATCTGCATGTCCATCCTCTTCGAGCGAACCGCTTGCCCGCGCGCCGCGGCTCGATATCCGGCTCAAGTCAACCCTGCCTCTGATTATCACAGAACTCCCGCGTTGGCTGCCGGTTCCGTTCGGCTTGCCGCCGCCGATGGGCGATCGCATTCTCGTCTGCCTCCGGCACCGTATCCGCGCGGGAGGTGCCCGTAGCGGGATGCGCACCGCCTTTGGCGATCGTGCTCGGGGAGCCGCTTCCTTCGCGCACCCGAATCCGCCGGCGCTGGATAGGCCGGACATGATCCGGATTCGCACGGAAAGGGTGCGGAGCCCCCGGAATTCGAAGGCCCCGCAAGACACTTACCGCGAAATTACTCGGCGCAGTACAGCGTCACTTCAAAGTTCATGTTGATTTCTTCGTATTTGAACATAAACAATCTCCATTAATTGAGAGATGAACGTGTTTCCACGAAATAAGCCAGTGAGCGGCACGGCCGCTCACCGTTACGGCATCCGGACTGCCGGATGCGTCACTGGATTGCTCCTCGCCCCGAAGGCGCGGCGCCATTCCATCTCGGCGCCGCGGGCGAGGTTCAGGCAAAACATGAGTATCGTATTTGGTAACAAGCATCGTGCCATCCTTCGAATAATCCGTATGACGTTGATATGA
>JAPUJL010000102.1 GCA_027296185.1 SAR324 cluster bacterium
ACGGCCGCTCCTTCGGGAGCGGCCGGATAGAAGAGCCTAACGATGCCCAACTCCGGCAAAGCGATCCTGCAACAATACGGTAACGCGCAAATCTGGGCCAAGCTCGCGCTGGATACCGGAATTGCAATGGCGTTGCTGTACGTCTTCGTCTTGGAACGGACGGGGAGTTTCGGGATGCCGTACCAGGTGATGGCGCTGATCGGCGTCCTGCTGATGGTGACCGTCTACCAGTGGCTCTCGATCTACCACCATCTGCGCACGGGCGGGCTGCTGAACGAGGCGCGGTCCCTGTTCAAGGCATGGGTCACCGTCCTGTTCATGCTCGCCGCCATCGCCTTCGTGACCAAATCCACGGAAATCTACTCCCGCGAGGTCATGCTGAAATGGTCCGTGTTCGGCTACCTGGGCCAACTCGGAATCCACATGCTGCTACGCTTTATCCTGCGGCTGCTCCGCTCTCATGGCTACAACCTGCGGCGGGCGATTCTGGTGGGCGGCGGACCCCAAACAGTGGAATTCGCGCAGCGGCTCGCCCGCAACCCCTGGGTCGGTATCGAGGTGGCGGGCTACGCCAATCCGACGCCGTTCGCCGCCCCGGACGATGGGGAGGCGCCTCCGGGTTCCGAGCTGAAGTACCTGGGCACCATGTCCGATGTGCGGGACGCCGTCACGGCCCACCGGGCGGACCTGGTGTTCATTACCATACCCCTGGAGCGCTCCCACGAGATCGAAGACGTGGTTCGGGAGTTGGCCGCGCTGCACGTGGATATCCAGTGGGTGCCGGACATGTCCGCCTTCGATCTGATCAACCACAGCGTCCGGGAAATCGAGGGGCAGCCGATCCTGTGCCTGTCCGATTCTCCCATCAGCGGCCTGGGGCGGATCGGCAAGTGGTTGGAAGACAAGGTCTTCGCCTCGGCCATCCTGTTGATATCGTTCCCGGTACTGGTGGCGATCGGCGTTGCCGTCAAGCTGACCTCGCCCGGTCCGGTCTTTTTCAAGCAGAAGCGGGCCGGGTTGAACGGCAACACCATCGAGGTCTACAAATTTCGCACGATGTACGTGCACGGCGAGCCGGACGGAAAGCTGACCCAGGCCTCGCGCGACGATTCCCGCATCACGCCCCTCGGAGCCTTCCTGCGCCGCACGAGCCTGGACGAGTTTCCCCAGTTCGTCAACGTCCTGGGCGGCAGCATGTCCATCGTGGGACCCCGGCCCCACGCCGTGGAACACGACGGGTACTACGAGACCCAGATCGACGCCTACATGCTGCGGCACCAGATCAAGCCCGGCATCACTGGGTGGGCCCAGGTGAACGGCTGGCGGGGCAGCACGGACCAATTGAGAAAGATGGAAATGCGGGTCAAGTACGATCTGCACTACATCAACAACTGGTCGTTGCCTTTCGACCTGATGATCATCGCCATGACCGCCTGGACCGTGCTGGCGGGCAAAAACGCCTACTAACTCCCCTGCTGGACACCTACCGTTCGGCCGCCGCGGATCGCCCGATCGGTGGGGAGTTGACGCACCGGTGGCGAAGAATCGCACCGAAACGGTGTGGAGCGGCTAGTTGCCGTCCCCCTCCCGGGCGTAGTAGCGCACGAAATCCCGCTCGCTGAGGATGCCTCTCAGCTCACCGTTGTCCACCACTGGGAGGGCACTGCCGCCGGATTGCATCAGCACCTGGGACGCGGGGCGAATCTCCGTGGCGCTGCCGGTGACGACCGGATCGGCCGTCATCAGTTGCCCCACGGTTACCGCGCTCCACCGCTCGCGAGTCATCTCGACGGGATCGTAGAACAGCGCCAGGTCGCGGTCGGACAGAATCCCCACCACCTCCTCCCCCTCGTCAACCACGACCACGTGCCGCACCTTTTCCTCGGCCATCAGGGTCAAGGCCTGGCTGAGCGTCGCGGTCGCCCTCAGTTTGGCCGGATTGGGGTTCATCAGATCTCGAACGAGCATGGCAGACTCCGAATCTTCAACATGAGGCGCACGATCGGGCGGCAGCCGGCCGCTTGCGGGAAATGTTGAGGTTACCCTATCATAACAGCGCGATCCGTCGCCGCCGGGGCGCCCCGGCCCCCGTTTTCGAGTTGTGGGTCAGTTTGAAAGATCGTGGAAACGCCGTGTCCCTCCCTTCGACTCCGCTCAGGGCACGCGAGACGCCCACAAGCTGGGAACACGGCTTCGCAAAAGCGTGTTCCGACGGGTTCCAAATTGCCGCTTCCTTTGAGAAACCGCGCAAGGCGGGGTTGTCTCGAAGGGCGCGGAGAATTCGCGCATTCTCCAGGGCAAGGTCTTTGACGACTCACTTGCCCACAACCCGGATCCGGGCCGGGCTTGACACTTCCGGCGCGATTGGAAATAACAAGGGCCTCCGATTTCCGCTCGATACGGCCCTTTTTGGATAAGACGTGCCGTGGTTCCGTCCGGCGGGCGCTGTCTTCCCGGTCAAGGATCATTCATCGATGAGTGAAACAACCACGGCGGCTCCGGCTCGGCTGCCGTTTCTCGAGACCGAGCGGCTGGACAACTGGTGGAGCGGCCCCATCGCGACGGCGGCCGGGCTGATCCTGTTCGTCGTGTATTCCACCTGGGCCGCATTTCAGGGCGATCACTACATGGCCGGGCCGTACCTCTCGCCGTTCTATTCGCCGTTGATTCTGGGCGATTGGTGGCCGCTTTCGCCTGCGCTCCTCATTCTGTGGGCACCGGGCGGCTTCCGGGTGACCTGCTATTATTATCGCAAGGCATACTACCGCTCCCTCTTCCTCACGCCCCCCGCCTGCGGGGTTGGGGGCAAGCCCCAGCGCTACCGGGGCGAGCGGGCGATCCTGCTCTTCCAGAACCTGCACCGGTACTTCCTCTACCCCGCGCTGGCGTTGGTGGTGATTCTGTGGATCGATGCCATCGAGGCGTTCTTCTTCCAGGACGGTTTCGGCATGGGCGTCGGAACGATCGTGCTCGTGTTGAACGCCTTCTTTCTGATGGGATTCACCTTCGGCTGCAATTCGCTGCGTCATCTGGTGGGCGGCAACATCGACTGCTACTCCTGCAAGACCCTGGGCAATCAGCGCTACGGCGCCTGGCGGATGGTCTCGATGTTCAACCAGCACCACATGGTTTGGGCCTGGATCAGCCTCTTCTGGGTGGGATTCGCGGACCTCTACATCCGGCTGGTCTCCATGGGGATCGTCGGCGACGTGAGGTTCCTCTGAGTGGACAAGTACGAAACCCACGAGCACGACGTCATCGTCATCGGGGCCGGCGGGGCGGGATTGCGCGCCGCCATCGAGGCCTCGGCCCAGGGCGCCGCCGTGGGTCTGATTTGCAAGTCGCTCCTGGGCAAGGCTCACACGGTAATGGCCGAGGGCGGCGTGGCCGCGGCTCTGCGAAACACCGACGACCGCGACAACTGGCAGGTGCACTTCCGCGACACCATGCGCGGCGGCAAGCTGCTCAATAACTGGCGGTTGGCGCAAATTCACGCCCAGGAAGCCCCGGACCGCGTCCTCGAACTGGAGGAATGGGGCGCCCTGTTCGACCGTACGCCCGACGGGCTGATCCTCCAACGCAACTTCGGCGGGCACCGCTACCCGCGCCTGGCCCACGTGGGCGACCGCACGGGGCTGGAGATCATCCGCACCCTGCAGAATCACGGCATCCATCAGGGGCTGGACGTGCACATGGAATGCACCGTCACCCACCTCCTGAAGGAAGGCGACCGCATCGCCGGAGCCTTCGGCTACTGGCGGGAATCCGGGCGCTTCGTCGTCTTCCGTGCCAAGGCGGTGGTGCTGGCCACCGGCGGCATCGGCAAGGCCTACCGGGTCACCAGCAACTCCTGGGAGTACAGCGGCGACGGCCACGCCCTGGGCCTGCGGGCGGGCGCGGAGCTGATCGACATGGAGTTCGTCCAGTTCCACCCCACCGGCATGATCTGGCCGCCCAGCGTGCGCGGCGTGCTGGTCACCGAAGGGGTGCGGGGCGAGGGCGGCGTCCTCAAGAACAGCGAGGGCGAGCGGTTCATGTTCAATTACATCCCCGAGATGTTCGCCGGGGAGTATGCCGAGAGCGTCGAGGAGGCCCGCCGCTGGCTCGAGGGCGACCGGCAGGCGTGCCGCCCGCCCGAACTGCTCACTCGTGACGTGGTGGCCCGCGCCATCCGCGACGAGGTGCGCGCCGGGCGGGGCAGCCCCCACGGCGGGGCGTTCCTCGATATCGCCAGCCAGCGGGACGCGGATTACATCAAGCGCAAGCTCCCCGGCATGTACCGCCAATTCAGGGAATTGGCGGACGTGGACATCACCCGGCAGCACATGGAGATCGGTCCCACCTGCCACTACATCATGGGCGGGGTGCGGGTCGATCCGGAGACCGCCGAGACCAGCGTACCGGGCCTGTTCGCCGCGGGCGAGGTGGCCGGCGGCATGCACGGCGCCAATCGGCTGGGGGGCAATTCCCTCAGCGATCTGCTGGTCTTCGGCCGCCGCGCGGGCAAGTACGCCGCGGAATACGCCAAGGGGCTCTCCTCCGCCCTGGCGGTCAACCCGGACGAGGTGGAGGCGGCCGAGCGGGAAAACCTGGCGCCCTTCGAGGACAGCGGGACGGAGAACCCCTACACCCTGCTCCGCGAGCTGCAGCAGGCCATGGAAACCTACGCGGGAATCGTGCGCACCAAGGCCGAGCTGGAGCAGGGAATTCAGGACCTGCAGAACCTCAAGCGCCGGCAGGCGAACGCCAGGGTGGAAGGCACCCGCCAGTACAACCCCGGCTGGCACTACGCCCTGGATCTGGCCAACCTGCTCACCGTCTCGGAGGCGATCGCCCTGGCCGCGCTGCATCGGGAAGAGAGCCGCGGCGCCCATACGCGGATCGATTTCCCCGAATCCGACCCGGCTCAGGAGGCGTTCAACATCGCGATCACCCTGAAGGATGGCCAGCTGGATTGGCGGCGGGAACCACGCGACGAGTTGCCGGCGGAATTGATTCACTTGATCGAGGGCAAGCCCGGCGAACTCACGGCGGACGATGTGGCCCCGGCATTCGAACGGCGCAGAGGGTATTGACCTGGCCCGGCACGATGGCTGGCTTATGTCCAGGCGAGCCGAGAATGCGGCGCACCGGCTGTGGGCGAGCACCCAAAGCGGCGGCAACACAGGAATTCGAGTACAGTGGAGTTGCTTTACCGACAGTGGCCTAATCCCGATACCGGTTGAATGAGCATGACAGTGACCCACGATATTCTCATCGTCGGCGGAGGCGGCGCGGGATTGCGGGCGGCGATCGCGGCTGCGGAGCACTCGGCCGGTTTGTCCATCGCCCTGGTCTCCAAGGTGTATCCCATGCGGAGTCACACCGTATCGGCCGAGGGCGGCGCGGCTGGTGTGATGCGCGAAGAGGACAGCCTCGATCAACACGCCCGGGACACGATCTTCGGATCTGACTTTTTGGCGGATCAGGACGCCGTGGAGGCCCTGGTACAGGAGGCGCCGAGAGAGCTGATCCAGCTCGAGCATTGGGGCTGCCCCTGGAGCCGCGATCCGGACGGCCGCATCAGCGTACGTGCGTTCGGCGGGATGAGCGTCGACCGGACGCTATACGCGTCGGACAAAACCGGCTTTCACATGCTGCATTCGCTCTTTCAGACGTCGCTCAAGTACGACAACATCGTGCGCTACGATGAGTGCTTCGTTACCTCGCTGCTCATCGACGATGGCAAGGTTCAAGGCGTCGCGTTCGTAAACCTATTTTCCGGGCGGGTGCAGGCGATTCACGCCAAGGTGGTCATCATGTGCACGGGTGGCTGTGGGCGCGTATTTCCCTTCACGACGAACGCCGCCATCAAAACGGGCGACGGAATGGCGCTGGCCTATCGCGCGGGCGCACCCATGAAGGACATGGAATTCGTCCAGTACCATCCCACCGGATTGCCCGGCACCGGGATATTGATCACCGAGGCATCACGGGGGGAAGGCGGATGGCTGTGCAACAAGGACGGCTACCGGTATTTGCAGGATTACGGCCTCGGACCGCCGACCGAGACCCCGGTGCATCGCAAAATGGAGTTGGGGCCGCGGGATATCCTCTCACGGTGCTTCGTTCAGGAAGACCAAAAGGGCAGAACTTTCGAAGGGCCGCACGGCAGTTACGTCCACCTGGATCTGCGTCACCTCGGGGAAAAGCTGATCGATCAGAAGCTTCCATTCGTCCGGGAGCTGACCCGCAACTACGTCGGCATCGACCCGGTCGTCGAACCGATCCCCGTCCGGCCGGTGGTGCACTACATGATGGGCGGAATTCACACGGACATCGACGCAAAGACGCCCCTTGACGGGCTCTACGCCGCAGGGGAGGTGGCGTGCGTCTCGATCAACGGAGCCAACCGGCTGGGATCGAATTCGCTGACGGAATGCCTCGTCTTCGGCGCCCGTGCGGGCCGCGCGGCGGCCGAATATGCCTTAGACCAGCCCGCCCCGGCCACCAACCCGGTCGAGGCTCTTGCGAGTGACGAGCAGCGCCGGCTGGACGCTCAGTTCTTCCGCAAAGAAGGCGGCACGGAGAATGTGGCCGATATTCGCGAAGCGATGCAGCAGACGATGGAGGAAGGGGCGGGTATCTACCGTGACGAGGCGCGGATGCAGCAAACCTGCAACGACCTCCGCGAGCTGCGGGAGCGATTCGCGAACATCCGCATCGAAGACCGGAACGACATCTTCAATACGGAACGCATTGGGGCGTTGGAGCTGGATTACATGTTGGAGGTCGCCGAGGTGATCGCCAACTCGGCCCTGTTGCGGCGGGAATCCAGAGGTTCTCACACGCGCACGGACCACCCGGAGCGGGATGACGCGAATTTTCTAAAGCACTCCCTGGCCTACCGAACCGAGACGGGACCCAGGATCGAGTACGCCCCCGTTTCGATCACCCGCTGGCAACCCGAAGAGCGGAAGTACTGAGGCAGAAATCGATTATGAGCGAACGGACCGTATCGTTGAAGGTGACTCGCTACCGGCCGGGACAGGACTCCACGCCCACCGCTCAATCCTATGAGGTGGCCTACCCGGACGACTGGGTGGTGCTCGATGCGTTGAACTTCATCAAGGATCACGTGGACGGAACCCTGTCCTTCCGTTGGTCGTGTAGAATGGGCGTCTGCGGAAGCTGTGGCATGATGGTCAATGGCGAGCCCAGGTTGACCTGCTCCGCCTTCCTGCGGGAGTTCGATTCGCAGGAAATCCGTATTGAGCCGCTCGCGCACTTTCCCGTCATCCGGGATCTCGTGATCGACATGAGCGGATTCCTGGACAAGCTCAAGAGTGTGAGCCCCTGGATTATCCGGGACACGGAAAAAGACCCGTCGGAAGGAGAGTATCTTCAATCACCGAAGCAACTCGACGCCTACCATCCGTTTACGGCTTGCATCAATTGCCTGTTGTGCTATTCCGCTTGCCCGATTTTCGGCCTGGAGACCGACTTCATAGGACCGGCCGCGCTTGCCTTGGCCCACCGCTACAACGAGGATTCCCGCGATCAGGGAAGCGCTGCGCGCTGGAACGCCATCAACGATCATAATGGCGCGTGGCAGTGCACGTTCGTGGGAGAATGCTCCGTCGTCTGCCCCAAATCCGTGGATCCCGCCGCGGCGATTCAGCGGCTCAAAGTGGACACCGCAAAGCAATGGGTTCGATCCGTCTTGCTTCCCTGGGGACAGAAATGACCCGCAACCGCCCCGATCCATCGTTGCTGTTTCACCCCCGCATGCCGGGGAACTGGTGGCTCCGTAAGCGGACGTATTTTCTGTTTATCGTTCGGGAATTTACCAGCGTTTTCATCGCAGCCTATTTGATCGTATTCCTCGTCCAACTCTATCAGCTCGGAAACGGCCCCGGCGCGTATCAGGCGTTCATGGGCCAGTTCGCATCCCCCGGTTGGATCGGATTTCACGCGGTCGCGCTGGCATTTGCGATTTATCACAGCCTGACCTGGTTCTACACCACTTCCATCGTCATTCCGCTGCGCATTGGCGCCATGGTGGCGCCTCGGTATGTTTTTACCCTGCTCAACGTGGCCGTTTGGCTGGCCGTTTCAGCCGCAATTCTGGCCATTTATTTGATTTGGTGAGCGCCGGTCATGAACCACCGTAAGACTCTGGAACCCATGTGGTGGGGGTTGTTTTCCGCGGGCGGCGTGGTGGCCGCCTTTCTGATCCCGATCCACATCGTGCTGTTGGGACTGGCGATTCCGCTGGGCTGGCTGCCCGGGTCCGCGGAGATTTTTCAGTCCTGGATTGTGCGGCTGTACTTGTTCGTGCTCATTTCCCTGCCCTTGTATCATTGGGCGCACCGGTTTTCTTTCACGATGAGCGATCTTGGGCTCAGGCCGATCCGGAAGCCCCTGGCGATTTTGTGTTACGGCAGCGCAATCGCCGGAACGGTGGTCACCGCATGGGTGCTCCTGCGGATCTGATGGCTCGCCCCCGGCGATCGTTCGCCGATAACCCGAAAGTTACGGTTGACCCATGCCAGAACGGACATTGCGCATCTTCCGGGGCACCCGGGAAGCGAGCACCTACCAGGAATTCACCGTCGAAATGTACGAGGGGATGGTGGTGCTGGACGCCATCCACGAGATTCAGGCCGAGCACGCCAACGACTTGGCCGTGCGCTGGAACTGCAAGGCGGGCCGGTGCGGCTCCTGCAGCGCC
>JAPUJL010000103.1 GCA_027296185.1 SAR324 cluster bacterium
CCGTTGGGAAAGGCAATCTCGAGTACGTCTTCTTCCGACTCGTGGTAAACGACGAAGCCGCGATTCTGGGCAAGGCTCAAGGAAGACGCCGCGATCAGGAGGGTCAGCGGCAACCAAAGCAGCGTGCGCGGCCAAGTTCCCATCGTCCTTCATTCTCGTCGAAATCCGCGGCCCTGGCCGCTTCGCCATCCTCGATCCGTGCGTGCGCATCCCCCGCGACCATCCGTAGCGGACGCCCGGGCCTCGACGCCGGGCGCCGCCCTACTTCGAGCGGCCGGGGTCCGACATCCCGTTCACCCGTATGCAGTAGCAACGGAAACCGGCCAACATGGGGCCCCGTAACGGGCACTTGCCGATCTTGGTATGACACGCCCGCACCAGTTTGGGCTGCCCGTTCTCAAAATATCGGCGGCAACTTTTATGGTCGAAATTCAACTCACCGCAAGCCAATTCCAGGCATCCGATCAGGCCATGAGCTTCAGTACATTCCTTGAGGTTCAGCCCTAAATTCGATTGACTCAGCAATGCCTCGATTTCCTCTTCGGGCTCGGCGGCGCCACCGCGGGACCCAACCACGAGTAAAATTAGAGCCGTCAGGATAACGAGATACCTCTTCATCGATTCACCAAGAATGTATTAAACGACGATGATTGCCATTTCAGGTATTGCCGGATGCTTCCGCCGCTCCACAGGCTACAAGTTGAGCGGAAAGAATTCTAGAACTATTTTCCCTTGACCTACCCGCCCGTTGGGTATATGCCGCTGCCCTGGTGTGGCAAATATCCGCATCACGTTAGTATGAACGTTCCACTTACTAGGGCCGACGCAATACGGCTCTAATGGAGGAATTGCGATGAGTGCGCTATTCAAAGTGGCCACGGGCGCATGCCTGGGCCTGTCGTTGATCCTGCTGCCGGTTTCTGGAGTGCAGGCGGCACCGGTAACCGACATATTGTTGGAAGCGAATCCCGCCAGTTCCTGGCTGCACGCTAACGGCAATTGGGCTGCCTACCGCTACAGCGAGCTGCGGCAGATCAATCCAGCTAACGCCGGCGATCTGGGAGCGGCCTGGGTGTTCAATTCGGGGGCGAAGAACGACCCGCAAATGACCCCGCTCTATCACGATGGCCTGGTCTATTATGCTCAGGACAATCAATTGTGGGCGTTGGATGGGGGAACCGGACGGGTCGTGTGGAAGTACACGCACGAAATTCCCGAGGACTACGGAGGGTACAACGCCGATTTCGTGTTGGGCAAGCACCGCGGCGTGGCGATCATGGGAGAGACGGTCTTCATGCTGTCGACCGACTCGAAACTGCACGGCGTCGATTACAAGACCGGTGAGCAGAAATTCGTCAAACAGTATCTGACGTATCCCAAGGACTTCGAGATGGCTGAAGACTCCAACGGATACGCCATCACCGTCGGGCCGCTGGCCATTCTCGGCCAGATCATCGTGCCGCTGAACGCGACGGACTTCGGCGGCCTGCCGGGCTTTGTGGACGGCGTCAATCCCTGCACCGGCGAGTCCAATTGGCGCGCCAACATGATTCCGGGGCCCGGAGAGCCCGGAGCGGATACCTGGCCCGGCAATAGCGCCGATTATGGCGGCGCCGGACCGTGGATGACCGGCTCCTGGGATGCCGAACTCGAACGGTACTTCACGGGGACGGCCAACGCCTATCCGTGGAATCCTGCCGGCCGTGGCGGCGGAAAGGAGGATAACGTCGGCGCCGCGAGCCTCGTCGCCATCAACACCAGTGACGGCAGCGTCGCCTGGCGGTACACCGCGGTCCCCGGCGATCCGTGGGATTACGACACCCAGCAAACGCCGCTGATTATCGACGTCAACGGCAAAAAGACGATCGTGCACCCCAACAAGACCGGCTTCATTCACTATCTGGATATTGATACGGGCCGGTTCCTACGTGCGACGCCGTTTGCGGACAAAATCACCTGGGTCGAGGGCTACGACCGGAACGGGAGGCCGATAAACCAAATCGCGTTGCCGATCGAAGGTGGCGACCAGGTGGAAGTGTATCCCGCCCTGTTTGGGGGCACCAACATGTACCCCCACTCGTACAGTCCCCTCACGGGCCTGATCTATCTCGCGGCCGCCAACAACGGCATGATGTACGGCTTCGAGAAGATCCAGGTGATCAGCAACGTCAGGCACTTCGGCGCCACGATGGAATTCATGTTCGGGTATGAGGTCAACCTGGCCATGGACGCGAACTCCGGCAAGGAGGTCTGGCGGGATCAAAAATCCCTACCGGGCTACTCGGGCGGGATGTTCTCGACCGCGGGCGATATCGTCGCTTACGTGAGTGCCAACGGCGATGCGACCGTCACCAATTCCTCCACGGGCGAGATCCTGTGGACCTTCAACATGGGTGCGACCGGCAAGGCTGGCGGGATCACCTATATGCACGACGGCACGCAGTATATCCTGCAGTCGGCGGGCGGAATACAAGGGTTCGGTAACGAGGCCCATCCGCACTCCGCAGGCGGCGGATATCTGATTGCGTTCACGCTGCGTTAACTGTAGCGGCGTTGAAATGAGAGGCACGGGCCGACGGGCCCGTGCCTCGATTTTCCTTTCAATCTTTCTGAACCATTCGCTGTAATCACCCAATGTGCTCAAGAATTTTGCTGGTCGTCGTGCTCCTGACGCCGATTGCGTATTTCACGGCGGGACTGGGGAGCATCGAGGCGCTCGCGGCGCCGCAGTCGTCCAACCCACTGTCCGGTGACGAATCCGCGATCCGCGACGGCAAATCCCTGTTTCGGGGAATCTGCGCGGTGTGTCACGGCAGAAACGCCGACGGTAAGGGCGAACGCGGTCAGGGTTCCGACCTGCGCAAGTTCAAGCGGGGGTTCACCCGCTATCTGGAGATCGCGCAAAACGGTAGGGATACCGGCCGCACGCAAAAGATGCCGGCCTGGGGCAAGGTCCTGCCGGAAGAGGACCTCATCAAGATCGGCGCTTTCCTCGAGACCCTCGCCATCGAAGGCGCGAACTGGGTGGACCCCGAGTGAGAAGTACCCGTCATACGTAGTTGCCCTCCAGCGGGGAGAGCCCCGAACCGTATTCGCTCCCTCCGCGCTTATTGCCTGGGCCATTCCGTACAAGGGAAGACCCTTCGCGGGCGCGGCAGCGGCCGCAAAACACGCGGATCGCCGCGTACGTCCCCTCGAAATTCGCGTTTCGATTCCGCTTGCGGGCTCCGCGGAGCCACTCCGTCCATGACGGCCCGCGGGCCTTGGCCACCGCGGCGCCGTTGTGGCGCCGGGGTCCGACTGCAGCGCCGGTTAGAGAGGGCGGCACGGGCCCCCGCCCATTTCCTTTTGGCAATCCCCGCCAAGTGGGGATAGGATAACGCTTGGCCGCGCGGACCCGGGCAACGCCCTCCCTGGCGGGAGGCTCCGGGCGCGTGGCGGTGTGGCATGGATTTTCATTCGGCCTGAGCCGAAATCGATCGAGGCAGCAACCGAGCAGCGAGGACCGCAGGCCATGAGCGAGCAAGCCCCTCCCGGATACGCGGGCAAGATATTGCGGGTGAACCTAACCACGGGCCAAAGCTGGACCGAGGAGTTGAGTCACGAGGAGTGGCGCACGTACCTGGGCGGTGTGGGCCTGGGGGCGAAGATCCTCTACGACGAGGTGCCTCCCGAAGTGGAATGGGATCACCCGGATAACCGGCTGATCATGGCGACGGGGCCGCTGGCGGGCCTGCCCGTATGGGGCACGGGCGGGCTGACGGTGGTGACCCGCGGCCCGATGACCGGCGGCGCCACTTCCACCCAGGCCAACGGCTTCTTCGGCGCCTGCCTCAAGTATTCCGGCTACGACACCATCGTGCTGCAGGGGCAGAGCGAGAAGTGGGTCTACGTCTACATTCACGACAACGTGGTGGAAATGCGCGATGCCGCCCACCTGCTGGGCAAGGACACCTGGGAAACCCAGGAGGCCCTGCAGGACGAGCTGGGCTATAACGGTCACCGGCTGAGCGTGTACACCAGCGGCGTGGCAGGCGAGAACCTGGTGCGCTTCGCGGCGATCCATGGGGATTTCGGTCACGTGGCCAGCAAGAACGGTTGCGGCGCTGTGATGGGCGTCAAGCGCGTCAAGGCGGTGGCCATCGTGCGGGGCAGCAAGGCCCTGCACCCCCACGACCCGAAGGGTCTTCTGCAGGCCGCGGACGTGATTGCCCACGAGTTGAAGACGAATCCCTCCTCATCGGTGCTCTACAACTACGGCACCTTGTTCGGCGTGGTGAACCTCAACAAGCTGGGCGCCCTGCCCATCCGTAACTACACCACCAACCTGCCGCCCAAGGAAGCGGACATGTCCGTCTGGGAGGCCCAGTCCCTGCGGGAGGGGTTCGATCACCGCGGGCACCAGTGCAACGCCTGCGGCATGCACCACTGCCATCAGCACGTGATCGCCGAGGGCAAGCACAAGGGCGAGATCGTGGACGAGCCCGAATACGAGGGATGGTCCGGCGCGGGCTGGACCATCGGCTCCTTCGATCCCCAGGACACCTCCTGGATGAACACCCAGGTGGATCGGGCCTGCGTCGACGTCAACGAATTCGGCTGGGTGATGGGCTGGACGATGGAGTGCTACGAGAAGGGCTACATCACCCAAGAGCAGCTGGGCGGCATCGACCTCAAGTGGGGCGACGTCGAGGCGGCCAATGCCCTGCTGCAGAAGATCGTCCACCGCGAGGGCATCGGCGACCTGCTGGCCGAGGGGGTGATGCGCGCCTCGCAAAAGCTGGGCGGCGAGGCGGCGGACTGCGCGGTCTATTCCCACAAAGGAAACTCACCCCGCGGCCACGACCACCGGGCGCGCTGGGAGGAGCTGCTCGATACCTGCGTTGCCAGCGCCGGGACGCTGGAGACCGGCCCGCCCGCCGAGCCCCAGGAGCTGGGCCGCCCGGCGCGGATCAATCCCTTCGACGCGCCGGAGGTGGCGCGGAACGTCGGGCAGTTGCTGGGCCGCCGCCACTTCGAGGATTCCCTGGGGGCGTGCATCTTCACCACCCGCACCACCATCCAGAACATCTGCCTGGCGCTCAACGCCGCCACCGGCTGGGACTACACCGTCGACGAGGCCATGCGCCTGGGCCGGCGCACGGCGGCGCTGCTGCGCGCCTTCAACATCCGCTGCGGCATCGGCCCGGAGGTGGAGAAGCCCTCCAAACGCTACGGCTCCGTGCCCACCGACGGACCCGCCGAAGGACAGAACGCCATGGAGCACTGGGAGGAGATGCTCGACATCTACTACGAGCTGGCCGGGCTCGACCGTGCCACCGGCAAACCCACCGCCGAACATCTGAATAACCTCGGCCTGGAAAACGTGGCCAAGGAAATGTGGGGCTGAGGCGGAGAACACGGACATGGCAGAGGCGGTCACCAAAGCTCGCGCCGAGAGTGGCGACAAAGATGCCGCGCCCTTCACTGTCCGAATCGAGGCGCTGGCCTGGGTGAATACCCTCCTCGGCGGCACGGGCAGCGGCACCATGGACTACGACGAGTCCGTCGAGCCGGGCGAAACCCTCCGCGAGGTACTGCGGCGCTTCAGCGGGCGCTATCCCCGCCTCAAGGATGCCCTGTGGGTTGCCGGCACCGGCAACCTCGCCGAGCACATTGAAATCGCCGTCAACGAGGCGATCCTCGACATCCACCACAACCTCGACAGACCCC
>JAPUJL010000104.1 GCA_027296185.1 SAR324 cluster bacterium
CGTCGGACCATGATCGCCGCGAATACTGCCCAAAATTTCCAGGAATTCAGCACGGCGTTGTCTCGGCATGGGGATCGGGCCGGCCCTCGCGGCGGAGGCTGGCGGCGCGATTCTCCGGAGCCCGACCCATTGCGCTACGAGGAAGCCCGGGCCTCGGATGCCTGTTCCTTGTCGAATCGAAGCTGCTCGATCATGGAGGACGTGCGGAAAACGGAGCGGTACATGCCCCACAGGATCCGCTCCACGTCCTGGGGCGCCTCGATGGTGCGATTGGTGCGGGCCAGTCCCCGGAACAAGTTGATGACGAATTGCACGTACAATTGCGGATTGGCGAGCTCCGACAGATCGCCCCACCCTTGGCCATCGGCGGGATCGCAGGTGGACTTGTGGTAGATGCCCACCGCGCGAATGGTCTTGGTTCCTTCGTAGACCACGAAGATTCCGTCGTGGCCGTCCGGGGAGATCGGGTGGCCGCACTTGTCGCACACCAGCCAGTTTTCCGGTTCCGTCCGGTCGGGAAAGGTCGCGTGCCGCACCGGCCTCAACTGCCGTTGCTGCGGGACGGGCATGCTCTGGGATTGGTTGGCGAACCCCAGCTCGTGGGTGGTGATTTCCATCACCTCCGTGTTTCCGATGCCCCGCAGAAACACCTTCGACGGTTGGCTGATCCGAATTTCCGGAAAATCGTGCAGCAGTGTGTGCACGGTGGACTTATACGTCTGATCGATCAGAATCTGACCGCCGCGGGCCAACGATTGCACCCGCCCTGCCCGATCCACGGTCGCCCCGAAAATATCCCGCCGCCCGCGAACAGGGATCCGCTCCACCGGCCCCACCGTCAACCCGGCATTGGTGACGAGGCCCAGAATCTGGGTGGCGGCCTTCTTGAGGTTCAGCGCCGCCAGGCAGGCGTTGACGGGATTGGCGAACTCGCACAGCAGGCCGTCGCCCATCTCCTTGACCACCTTGCCCCGCAGCCGTTTGGTGATTTCCGCGGCCAATTGGTTGTGCTGGAACAGGCTGGATACACCGGCCTGGTGGCCGTACCGTACTTTAAGCTCCGTCGAGCCGGACAGATCGAAGAATGCGACCGCCCTCAATTCCACCGGCCCGGACGAGCGGGGCGAGGATTGGGCACCCTCGCCAAGCTCCTTCAAATCGTCGAGGAACACGGAATTCATAAAAGCGCCTCCCGGGCGCAGTATGCAAAACCCTCACGCGGTGCCGCGAATACCGCCGCGGTCCCGATTCAAATCATGTTCTTCAATATCACTGAATGGCCACTTCGGAAACCCGGACCTGGCCTCGCTTCAGCTACACCCTCTCTGGGCCGGCCAATGGCTTCCTCGCCGGTTCCGGGCAATGCCGCTCAAGCCAGCCCGTAGCCGCGCTCTACCGCCGGCGCCCCCAGGGTTCGTGGCTTGTACAGGGCCGCCAGGCCGATCCCGATGGTGAACAAGGGAAAGCCGAACCAGGCCCACACCACCAGGGGATTGACCAGGATGCGCAGCGTCGCCGACTCGTTCTCGTTCTCGCTGGCGAGTACCACGTAGAAGTCGTGAGCCAACGTGCGGCGGATGGCCACCTCCGTCATCGGCTCGGCGCGGTTGGGGTAGAAGCTGCGCGCCGGGAGCATCGTTTCCAGGAAGGCGCCGTCCCGGTACAGCTCGATTTCCGCGGCGCGCAGGGTGGCGTTGCCCTCGGTGTAGGTCTTCATGCCCTTGTACAAGAGGGTATAGCCCCCCACCTCCACGGGCCGCCCCTGGGTGAGGGTGAGGTTGTGCTCCGTGCCCAGGTAGTTCCCCGCGAGCCCGAAGAAGAGGAAAATCACGCCAATGTGGATCACCATTCCCCCGTACCGTTGCTGATTGCGCATCACGGTCTGCAGCGCGGCCGCCAGCCACCCGCTACCCCCCTGCCGCCGGCGCACGCTCACGGCGCGGCCGTAATCCAGCAGCAGCACCGACAGGGAGAAGGCCACCGCGGAGAACACGATCAGCGCCCCCACGTGCCGCACGCCCAGCAGAAACGAAACCCCCAGCCCGGCCACCGCGAAGAGCACCGGCCAGCGGAAATTTCGCAACAGGTAGCGGCCACTGGAATGACGCCAGGCGATCAGGGTGCAGACGCCGATCAGCACCAGCAGCCCGACCCCAAGGGGCGTGACGATCGTGTTGAAGAAGGGCTCCTGCACCGAGAGCTTCGTGCCCCGTACCGCCTCGGCGATCAGGGGGAAAATCGTGCCCAGCAATACCGTGAAGGCGATGCCCACGAACAGGAGGTTGTTCAAAAGGAACGTCGTCTCCTTGCTGAGCAGGGTCTCCGCGGTGTGGCGGGACTCCAGCAGCTTGATTCGGCGGAACACCAGCGTAAACGCGACGACCATCACCAAGGCGATGAAGATCAGGAACGCCGGGCCGATTTCCGACTGGGCGAAGGCATGCACCGAGTTCAGCACCCCCGACCGCACGATAAAGGTGCCCAGGATGCTCAACCCGAAGGTCACGATGATCAGGGCCATGTTCCAGACCTTCATCATGTTGCGCTTCTCCTGCAGCATCACCGAATGGAGGAACGCCGTGCCGGTGAGCCAGGGCATGAACGCCGCGTTTTCCACCGGATCCCACGCCCAATAGCCGCCCCAGCCCAGCTCCTCGTATGCCCACTGCCCACCCAGCATCTGCCCCACGGTGAGGAAGTACCAGGCGAACAGCGTCCAGCGGCGCGTGGTCAGCACCCACTCGTTGTCCAGCTTGCCGCGGATCAGGCTCCCCATGGCGAAGGCGAAGGGGATGCTGAAGCCGATGTAGCCCAGGTAGAGCAACGGCGGATGGGCCGCCATGGCCGGATGCTGCAGCAGCGGGTTGAGCCCCCGCCCATCCAGCGGCGCGGGGAAGTGGGTGGCGAGCGGGTTGGAGTAGGTGACCAGCAGGAAAAGCAGGAACACGTGAATCACGTTCAGCGTGACAATCACGTAGGGCAGCACCTCCCGGTTCGATCTCTCGTAACCGTAGGCCACGATCACCGTGAGGATCGCCAGCACCAGTTCCCAGAAGAGCAGCGAGCCGTCCATGCCGCCCCAGAATGCAGCGATCTTGTACAACAGCGGCATGTCGATGCTGGAATTCTCGAAGACGAAATCGACGCCGAAGTCGTCCATGACGAATGCCCGCACCAGCACCATGCTCGCCGCGAAAACGAAGGCCAGATTGAGCAGCGCTGCGTGTTGCGCCGAGCGCACCAGGTTCCAGTTGTTCCGCACCACCCCCAGATGCGGCACGACGACCCCATACAAAGAGACTGCCAGGGCGGCGGTCAAAAAGACGTAACCGATATTATTAATCATGATTCGACCTGCCGGCGCCGCGCCCGCGCCGCTCCTGGCCCCCGGTTAGGAACCGGACCGCTCGCCCCCGCCCGGGCGGTCCATAAGGGTTCGGTAAATCTTCTTCTTGTCCCGGTGATCGGCATCCTCGACCGAGTACTCCTCGCTGTGCTTGACCAGCACGTCGGTGGCCCGGAACACCCCGTCACCCCCCAGCCGCCCCTCGACCACCACCCCCTGCCCTTCCCGGAACATATCGGGCTTTACGCCATCGAACACCACCGGAATGAAGTGCTCCGCGTCGTCGGTGACCTGGAAGCGCAGCCGAATCGCCTCCGGATCCCACTCGGTGGTGTCGGGCTCGACCAGGGCGCCGATGCGGATGGTGCGCCCCAGGAAGTCCTCCGGAGCGGCGAGCAGCTCGCTGGGCGTGTGGAAGAACACGGTGGATTCGAAGCCCTGGTACAAGACGGCAATCAGGATCGCCACGACGATCGCCCCGCCCACGGCCAGTTGAATGGTTCGTTTCATCGGATCGCGTAATTTCACGTGCATCGGGGTCCAGGCGGGCCGTTCATTCGCCCGCCAGCCGCGCCTCCAACTCCTCCTGCCGCCGCTCCAGCTCAAGGCGGTACAGCAGCACCACCGCATACAGCATCGTCATCGCCACCAGGCTGAGCAGCAAGGCGGCCAGGAACTCCGCCGGCATCGCCGGCTGGGGGGCCCCCTCCGCGCCCATCTTGAACACGGTGGAGGGCTGATGAAGCGTGCGCCACCA
>JAPUJL010000105.1 GCA_027296185.1 SAR324 cluster bacterium
GGCAAGGCCCCGGTGTGGGAACGCCGCAAAGCAACACCTGCTGCACCCGCCTCCACATCAAGGACGACGGCACGGTCGCCTTCGCGGAAATCAACGACACGTCCCACTTGGAAGGGCACGAGGATTTCGCCGGGCGCGGTCAACGCTGGAACGTGAAGGAGCGGAAGTGGGAACTGCTCGGCCCGCCGGCCGAGACCTACGAGGCAAGCTTTCTCGCGTCCTGACCGGCGCCGGGTCCTACGCGCGGCGGGCGGAAGGCCGCGGCCGAACCAATCTGGATCGATGGATTTCCTCCCGCCGGGCGGGCGGGGAACGCGGGGTTATTCCGGGTAGTTCATCAGGTCGGCGATCACCCGGTGACCGTCGGGGATGCGCACCCCCGAGCGCTCCGCTTCCGTCTCTCCGTATTTTTTGCGCAGCTTCCCATTCCGCAGTTGATCCCCCGTCGCCATGGCGAAGGGCACCGGCGCCGCCACGTGGGTGCGGCGGGCCACGGGCGTGGCGTGATCGGAGGTGATGAGCAGCTTGAACGGCCCCACGGTGGGCAGCCCCTCGATCAGCGGGCCGACGATCTCCCGGTCGATGGATTCGATGGCCTTCACCTTCTCGACCACGTCGCCCATGTGCCCCGCCTCGTCGGGCGCCTCGATGTGCACGAACACCAGGTCGTGATCGGCCAGGGCCGCCAGGGCGTGCTCGCCCTTGCCGCGGTAGTTGGTGTCCAGAAACGCCGTGGCTCCCGGCACGGTCACGATGTCGAAACCGGCATAGACCGCCAACCCCCGCACCAGATCCACCGCGGATATGACCGCCCCCTTCAGCCCGTGGCACTGCTCGAAGGTGGGCATCCGCGGCGCCTTGCCCTGCCCCCAGAGCCACACCTGGGTGACGGGCGTGCCGCCCTCCGCCGACCGGCGGCGGTTGACCGGGTGGTGCTCGAAAATCTCGCGGGAGCGCCGCATCACGTCGAGCAGCGGCTGGGCCCCATCGCCCCGGGGCAGATGCCCGGCGATGGCCTGGCCGGTGATGTCGTGGGGTGGCGTGGTTTTCATGGCCTCGCTCCCGCCCCGCCACACCATCAGGTGGCGGTAACTCACGCCCGGGTAAAACTGGATTTCCTCATCGGCCAATTCGGCGGAAACGGCCTGGACCAATTCCGCCGCGGAGGCCGAATCGATGTGACCGCCCGAGTAGTCCGCCAGGGTTTCCCCGGCCCCGGAGCCCACGCAGGCGACCAGATTCATGCGGAACGCCACGTCCTGCGGGCCGAGCTCGACCCCCATGGCCGCCGCCTCCAGCGGGGAGCGGCCGGTGTAGTAGAGCGCCGGGTCGTACCCGAAGAGGCTCAGGTTGCCCACGTCCGAGCCGGGCGGCAGCCCCTCGGGGATGGTGTGCAGCAGACCGATCTGCCCCTGGCCCGCGACCCAGTCGAAATGGGGCGTTTGGGCCGCCTCCAAGGGCGTTTTACCGCCCAATTCGGCGATGGGCTCGTCTCCCATCCCATCGCCCTGAATAATGACGTATTTCATGCGTTCGACGGTCCGATTTGTCGCAGGCGGGGCGGACGGCGCGTCCGGCTGTCCCCACGGGTTGTGACAGTGCCCCTATTCCACGGGTATCACCGATCTCCCCCCGCCGACAAGGCGGCATCGCGGATGCGGCTCACGGGTCGGGGAGGCTACTTCCCCTTGAAGCGCGGGGGACGCTTTTCCAGAAAGGCGCGGATGCCCTCCAGGCGATCCTCGGTGGTCTGGAGCAGCAGGTAGGCGTCCTCCTCGATCAGCAAGCCCTGATCGAGGGGCACCTCCATGCCCCGCCGCACCACTTCCTTGAGAAACCGGGCCGCGATGGGAGCTTTTTCCGCCAGCCGCTCCGCCCAGCGGGTTCCGGCCCCGGCCAGCTCGCCGGCGGCAACGCCCTCGCTCACCAGGCCCAGCGCCTCGGCCCGCTCCGCGTCCCATCCCTCGGCGAAGAACAGCTCGAAAGCGGCGGAGAGCCCCACCAGCCGCGGGAGCCGCTGGCTGCCGCCGCAACAAGGCAGGCGCCCCTCCGCCAGGTGCGGCATCGCGAACCGCGCCGAGCGGGCCGCCAGCCGGAGATCGCAGGCCAGGGCCAGCTCCAGCCCCTCGGCGCGGACTTCTCCCGCCATTACCGCCAGCACGGGCGTGGGGAGGGCTGCAACGGCTTCCACCATCCGGCCCGCCAGAGCCAGCCCTTCCAGATCGGGCGTTTCCGGGGGCAGCGGCCAGGCGCCGACCGCCGAATCGCCCGCCGCCGATTCCCCTGCCGCCCCGCCGCGCAGGGTGACCACCCGCAGCCCGTCCTGTTCCCGAAGCGCTTCGAGAAGGCCAAGCGCCGCGGCGCAGACGGCGGGTTCCAGCCGGGCCTCGTGGAACACCAGCTCGGCCCGCCCCTCTCCGGGGCTGCGGAGCGTGACCGGCGCCTGGGCCACGGCTAGCGCTCTTCCTGGGCGGCGGCCTCGAGCAGGGGCGCGATCTCCCGCTTGATGACCTTGCCCGTGGCCGTTTTGGGCAAATCGTCGAAGAAGCGCACCAGCTCCGGCTTCTTGAAGCTGGCCAGCCGCTCCTGAACGAACGCCGTTAGCTCGTCCGCGCCGGCCTGAGCCCCGGGCCGCAGGACGATCGCCGCGGCGACCCGCTGTCCCCATTCCAAGTCCGGCACGCCGATCACCGCCGCGTCGTCCACGGCGGGGTGGGCATGGAGCACCGATTCCACCTCCGCGGGCGAAATATTTTCGCCCCCGCGGATGATCATGTCGTCCTTGCGTCCGGCGATGAAAAGATAGCCCTCCTCGTCGAGCCAGCCCATGTCGCCGGTGGCGTGCCAGCCTTCCCCTTGCAGCGGCGCGGCGCCCTGTCCCTCGTAGCCCTTCATCAGCCGTTCGGTGCGCACCCAGATTTCCCCCACTGCCCCTTGAGGCAGCGCCGCTCCCTCGTCGCCGGCGATCTGGATTTCCACGTCGGGCAGCGCCCGGCCCACGGAGGCCAGGCGCCGGGTCTTGGCTTCGATCTCTTCGGGGCTTCCACTCAGGCGGTGGTCGTCCGGCCCCAGCACCGTGAGGGTGGAGGTGGTCTCGGTCTGCCCAAAGGCGTTGACGAATCCCACGTGCCCGGGAAACCGCTCGATCGCCTCGCGGATCACCGGCACCGGCATGGGTGCGCCGCCGTAGGCCACGTTCTGCAGGGAGCTCAGATCGCTCCCGCCGAACCCCGGATGATCGAGCAGCTTCTTGATCATGGTGGGCACCAGGAAGGTATGGGTAACCCCCTCCGCCGCCACGGTCTTCAGCCATTCCCCCGCGTCGAACTGAGGGTGCAGCACCAGCCGCCGCCCGGAGAACAGCGAGGTGAGAATGTTCGTCGCTCCGGCGATGTGGTACAGCGGCATCACCATCAGCATCGTTCCGCGTCCGGTGCCGTCGGCCATCTCGACGGTGTTGGTCACGTACAGCGTGAAGTCGCCATGGGTCAGGTTGACCCCCTTGGGCCGGGCGGTGGTGCCGCTGGTGAACATCAGGATCGCCGTGTCGTCCTCCGCCACCGGATGGGGGGCGAACTCGGCGCCGCCCTGTGACACGGCCAGCGACTCGATCAGCGCCTCGTGGGCCAGCCCTTCCCCGCCGCTTGCCTCCAGGGCCACGTAACGCTGCACGCCGGTGCCCTCGGGCGGGAGCAGCTCGCGGTAACGCTCGCCATAGAAGAGGGTGCCGGCGCGCCCGGTCTCGATCATGTAGGCCAGCTCCTCCGCCTTGGCGCGGTAGTTGAGGGGAATGAAGGCGCCCCCCAGCGCCGCGGCGGCCAGGTACGCTTCCACGTAGCGGTGAGAGTTCACGTCCAGCACCGCCACCCGCTCGCCCGGTCGAGCGCCCGCCTGCTGCAGCGCCGCGGCCAGCCGGCCCACCCGCTCGGCCAGCTGGCCGTAGGTCAGCCGCACCTCGGCGGTGACCAGGATTTCCTGGTCCGGAAACATCATGGCGGGAATCTGCAAAAACTCGAAAACGTTCACTTCACCCGTCCGGTGCGGTTGGAATTCTTCCTCCTCCCCAGCGGCCATGCGCAGCCAGCCGCTCCAGGTCCAAGCCCCGTTCCAGGGGCAAATCGAGTCCTTGCCGCAGCAGCGCCTTGAGCCGCAACACCGCGCCCGCGTCCCGGGCCAGCAGGGGGTCGATGCGCTGAGCGAACCACTCCCGGGCCGCCTGCCGCCGTTCCGCCGCCGGAATCAGCGCCTGGGCGAGCCCGAGGCGGTGCGCCTCGCGCCCGTCGATGGATTCCCCGGCCAGCATCCACTTCAGCGCCCGGCCCGGACGCGCCAGGCGGGGCAGCAGCTGGGTCCCGCCCGCGCCGGGGATCATGCCCAGCCCCGTCTCGGGGAGCAGCCAGCGGCTCTCCGGGTCGGCCAGCCGCAGATCGCAATAGAGGGCCAGCTCCAGCCCGCTGCCGGCCACGTTGCCGTGCACCGCCGCGGCGGTGAGGCAGCGGTGGTGCAGCAGCCGGCCCCACACGTCCCGCTCCCGCCGGATGAGCTTGTTCCGCCAGGGCCGCGGCTCCAGGCTGAACTCGCGCAGGTCGCCGCCGGTGCCGAAGGAGGGCCCTTCGCCCAGGATCGCCACGCCGAGCACCTCGGGGTCGGCCTCCGCCGTGCCGAGCGCCTCGTGGAGCCCGTCGCGCAGCTCCACGTTGAAGGCATTGTGCACCTGCGGCCGGTTGAGCCGTACCCACGCCCAGGGCGGCTCCCGGTCGTAGAGTACGGCTGGATCGTCCACGGAAGGCTCCGGTCGGTGGCCGCGCGGCGGTGACCCATAGCGGGTTCCGGACGACGGTCGCCCGGTGCTTGGGGCGGGCGACGGCCTTTCGGAACCCGGCACCGGCATTGCCTTGCGGCCGTCCCGCATCCTATACCAGCTTGGGGTGGGAGGAACTAAGGGAAAAATTCGCACGCGGCAACCGGCCATGGCAACCCGA
>JAPUJL010000106.1 GCA_027296185.1 SAR324 cluster bacterium
GGCGCTTTTGGAAGTGTGGCAGACCGCACCCAACGGCCGTTATGAGAACGAGGACGACGGGCAGCCGGAGATGAATCTGCGGGGGCGCTTCCGCACCGATGCCGAGGGCGGTTACAGCTTCCGCACGGTGAAACCGGTGAGTTACGGTATCGCCGGAACGGGTCCGGTGGGACGCCTGCTCAAGTCCCTCGGCCGCCACAACTTCCGTCCGGCGCACATTCACTTCAAAGTCTCCGCGGAAGGCTACGAGCCCCTGACGACCATGATATTCGTGGAGGGCGACGCCTACCTGGACTCGGACCCGGTGTTCGGCGTGAAGAACTCGCTGGTCGCCGACTTCGAGCGCCACGACGATGCAGCCGAGATCGACGGCCACCGGCTCGAGCCCCCGTACTACACGGCGCGCTACGACTTCGGCCACGAGCCCGCGGGATAAGGCAGCTCCTCAGCGGGTGGGAATCCCCGGCCCGAAGTCGTCCCGGCTCAATTCCGTCCCGGGCCGGGCCGCCGCGTGCTCCATCCCGCGCTCCCGATCGAGCCGCCGGACGCCCACCGAACGATCGCCGGACTCGATATTTTGCCACTCATTTCTCGAAGTTCACGAACCGGTTTCACCGGCGACGGGTGAACGAATGATGGTTCGTCGGGCACCTCAATGGAGCGGGAGCGCTGCCCATCGATTCGATCAGTGGGGAGCATCCCGTGGGGACTGGGCAAGGAATTCAGCAAGGTAGACCGAATAGGTCCGCATACCCAGCGCTGAGCACGAATACTTCGGCCTCCTACCTTCGGGACCGGCCATGCACTATTCGTATATCGAAAATATTTGCATTCCGCGTTTGACAAATCGATTTTGAGGGTTGTATAACCGGGGCGGATATACCCGCCACCATGAGGTAGCGCTTGAAGGCAAATGGATTTGCTGAAGCCGGCCGCTCGAGTGAGGACTGCATGCCCTCACCAGAGCCGGGCCATGGTGGGCCCGAGCAACCGCCGGCAGGCCCTCTTCGCTTCCCCGGGCGCCGTTCCGGGGGACGACAAGCCTCCTTTCCACATCAGCAGATTCAGTGGGCTGCGCCGTATTCCGTGCGCGCCCCGGACACCGGGTAAAGGCCTTCCGCCGCTCTCAGCGAGGCGGTGCGCGCCGCACCTCCCTCGTGGCCCAAGGACGGGCGAACCAGGAAATGGATTTCGACGAGAGTTTCCCATGAGCAATCGAGACCACCTCATCGTTGGACTGGACATCGGTACAACGAAGATTTGCGCGGTGGCGGCGGAGCCGGACAGCGGCGACCCGCTGAACATCGTCGGGTTCGGCACCGCCACCTCGGAGGGGATCCGCAAGGGCGTGGTGGTCAATATCGAAAAGACCGTGCGCTCCATTCAGAAGGCGGTGCGCGAGTGCGAGCTGATGAGCGGCTCGCCGATCAAGTCGGTGCTCGCCGGCATCGCCGGCCACCACATCATGGGCCGCAACAGCCACGGCATGGTCACGGTGCACAACAACCGCACCGTCACCGACGATGACGTGCGGCGGGTCATCGAGGCGGCCCAGGCGGTGAACATTCCCAGCGACCGGGAGGTGCTGCACATCCTGCCGCAGGATTTCATCGTGGACGACCAGGACGGCGTGCAGAATCCCCTGGGCATGTCCGGCATTCGCCTGGAAGTGAACGTCCACATCGTGACCTGCTCCGCCACCTCCGCCCACAACATCGTCAAGTGCTGCAACCTGGCCAATCTGGACGTGACCGACATCGTGCTGGAGCCCATGGCCTCGTCCCAGGCGGTGCTCAGCCAGGACGAACGGGAGTTGGGCGTGGTGCTGGTCGATATCGGCGGCGGCACCACCGATATGGCCATCTTTTCCGGTGGCAGCATCGTCCACACCTCGGTGCTGGCGGTGGGCGGGAATCACCTGACCAACGACATCGCCATCGGGCTCAGCACCCCCCTTGCCGAAGCCGAGCGGCTCAAGCACGAGCACGGGGTGGCGATGAGCAAGCTGGTCGAGTCCGAAGAGACCATCCAGGTGCCCTCGGTGGGCGGCCGAAAATCGCGCACCATGGATAAGTTGCGGCTCATTTCCGACGTGATCGAGCCGCGGTTCCGGGAAATCTTCGAGATGGTGTCGCGGGAGATCGACAAGTCCAACTTCCGCCACGTCATCGCCTCGGGGGTGGTGATCACCGGCGGCAGCAGCCTCATGCCCGGCGCCGACGAGTTGGCCGCGGACATCCTCCAATTCCCGGTGCGGGTGGGATTTCCGGAGAACATCACCGGGTTGAACGAGTTGATCTACACACCGATGCACGCCACCGGCGTGGGGCTGCTGCGCTACGGCCTGACGAATGGGTCGAGCCGGTACTCGCCGCTTTTCCTCGGCGAGCACACGATCTTCAATCGCATCTCCCGAAAGATGCGGGAACTGGTGCAGGATATCTTCTGAATTGCGGGAGTCATCTCATGGCGATGGTCATTGAAGAAATCAAGGAAGTCGGACCGAATCCTCCAAACCTGAAGGTGATCGGCGTCGGTGGGGGTGGCGGAAACGCGGTCAACCGGATGATTTCCGCGGGCCTAAAGGACGTCCACTTCATCGTGGCGAACACCGACCTGCAGGACATCAAGTGCTCCCTCGCGCCCTACAAGCTCCAGTTGGGGGCGCGCTGCACCCGCGGGCTGGGCGCGGGAGCCAAGCCGGAGGTGGGGCGCGAGGCGGCCCTGGAGGACATGGATGCCATCCGCGACTACCTCACCGGAGCGGACATGGTTTTCATCACCGCCGGCATGGGCGGCGGCACCGGCACCGGCGCCGCACCCGTGATCGCGGAAATCGCCCGGGAGATGAACTGCCTTACCGTCGGGGTCGTGACCAAGCCCTTCAAATTCGAGGGCCAGGTGCGCAAGCGCAACGGGGAGGAAGGCATTATTAGCCTGCGCAAGCATGTGGACACGCTGATCGTCATTCCCAACGACAACCTGTTGACCCTGGCCAACCGCAAGACGTCGATCGTGGACGCCTTCTCCATGGCCGACGACGTGTTGCGGATCGCCATCCAGGGCATTTCCGAC
>JAPUJL010000107.1 GCA_027296185.1 SAR324 cluster bacterium
CTGCAGTTTCTGCGCGAATTCCCCGTTCGGGCTCACACGATCCTCGCCGCGACCCATTGGTGCCCTGCCGAGCTTCGGCCATCCCCGGCGGGGCGCCACAGGCGATGTTTGCCGCTTCCGGTCCTCCCAACGGCCCGAGCCTAGCACGGTTCCCGCGGCGGGCGATTTGCCATCCCATCGGTGCAGCCGGTATACAAGCGCCGGACGCGGGCGGCCGTGGCATGGGTGCGGCGTAGCTGCGCCATCGCCGCGGCATGGCCTCGTGCATCGCGGCGGGATAACCAACGACTCAGGGTGAAACTGGAGAGAATCGATGACGGAGCGAGAGAATACGGCGGATGGGATCGGGGTGGCGGATTTGTTTTCCTTGCGTGGGAAGACGGCGCTGGTGACCGGCGGATCGCGGGGAATCGGGCTGATGATCGCCCGGGGGCTGGTGGAAGCCGGGGTGAAGGTTTACATCTCCTCGCGCAAAAAGGAGGTGTGCGATGGGGCCGCCGCGGCGCTTTCCAACCTGGGCACCTGCATTTCCCTGCCCGCGGACATCTCGGCGGAGGAAGGCTGGGAAGCCCTGGTGGGCGAGCTCAAGGCCCGCGAGCCGGCCCTGCACATCCTGATCAACAATGCCGGCACCAACTGGGGGGCGGAGGTGGACGTGTTTCCGGCGGAGGCCTTCGACAAGGTGCTCAGCCTCAACGTCAAGTCCATCTTCATGCTCACCCGCGACCTGTTGCCGCTGCTGGAAGCCGCGGCCTCCCCGGAAGATCCGGCGCGGGTGATCAACATCGGCTCCGTCGACGGGTTCAAGGTGCCCTTCGTCAACAACTTCTCCTACTCCGCCAGCAAGGCGGCGGTGCACCAGATGACGCGGGTGCTGGCGGTTCAGCTGGGCGGGCGGCACATCACGGTCAACGCCATCGCCCCCGGTCCCTTCGAGACCAAGATGACCGAGTGGATGCTGGACAACTACCGCGGCCGGATCGTCGAAGCCTGTCCCCTGGGCCGCATCGGCGTGCCGTCGGATATGGCGGGCACGACGATCTTTCTCGCCTCCCGCGCGGGGGCCTACCTCAACGGAACGGTGATCCCGGTGGACGGAGGATTCTCCTGCCGGTGAGCCCCGGCAGCCCAGGGGGAGCCCGGGTTTTCCGGCGATCCGCGCCTCAGGCGATGATGGCCCAAGCGGCCTGGGCCAGCAGAGGCGCCCGGTCGCCGTGCTTGTCCGCGTCGGCGGCGCTGGCGGTCCCATCCCGCACCCGGCCCATGATGCCCTGGCTGATCGCGGCCAGGCGGAACATGGAGAAGGCGAGATAGAATTCCCAATCGGGGATGGATTCCCGCCTCGTCAGGTTGCGGTAGATGTCCACGCAATCCGCTTCCGTGGGCATTCCCAATGCCACGAGATCCAGCTGTTCCATGCCCGACAATTCCGCGTCCAACCGATAGAGCAGGCAGTTGTAGGCCAGGTCCGCCAGGGGATGACCGAGGGTGGATAATTCCCAATCCAGGACGGCGACGATTTTGGGTTCCGTGGGATGGACGATCAGGTTGCCCAGGCGGAAGTCCCCGTGAATGACCGTCGTTTCGTCCTTGTCCGGGACGTTCTCCGGCAGCCATTCGAGGAGCCGCTCCATCGCCGGAATGTGCCGCGTCTCGGAGGCGCGGTAGATTTTGCTCCAGCGGGCGATCTGGCGGTTTACGTACTCGCCGCTGCGCCCGAACCCCTCCAGCGCCACCGCGCCGGGGTCGACCTGGTGCAGCTTTGCCAGGGTTTCCACCATGGCCCGCACGATGGGCCCCCGCTCCGCCGGGGACAGGTCCGGCATGTGGGGTACGCGGAAGATGCGCCCCGCCACGAACTCCATGACGAAGAAGATCGTTCCGATCACCTCCGGATCCTCGCACAGGGCATAGGTGCGCGGGACGGGGACGCCGGTGTCCCGCAGGGCGGTGATCACCCGGTACTCCCGGTCGACGGCATGGGCCGAGGGTTGCAGCCTGCCCGGCGGCTTGCGGCGCAACACGTATTCCCGGTTCGCGTCGGCCAGGTAGTAGGTGGGATTGGACTGGCCGCCGTCGAACTGCCGCACGGTCAACGGCCCCTCGAATCCCTCGACGTGGGCGGCCAGGTACCGTTCCAGAGACGCCTGATCGAAGCTGTGTACTGCCCGTACCTCGACGGTGTCCTGCGGGATGTTCATCGATTGCCTGAAGTGAGGAGTGACCGATTCGATGGGAGATTCCGCCCAGGCGCGAACAATTTGATATCGTGGCCGAAGGGCGCCCAGTATGCAATTCGAGATTTCGGGCCGGCGGCCCGCGGAGAAACCTACAACCAGCCGAGGGAGCGTGAAGCGATCATGAGCGAGAGCACTGAACTTCCCATCCGCGTCAGCGGGCGATGCCTCTGCGGCGGCGTGCGCTACGACGTGCGCGGACCGATGCGGCCCGTCATCGCCTGCCACTGCAACGAGTGCCGCCGCTTTTCCGGCGGCATCTGGAACGCCACCGCGGCGATCCGGGAAAACCTCACCATTCACGACAGCGGCAGCCTCACCTGGTACCGCTCGTCGGAGCAGGCGCGGCGCGGATTCTGCGGAACCTGCGGGAGCAACCTCTTTATCGATTTCCCCGACCGGCCCTACGTCCCCATCGCCGCGGGCACCCTGGACAAGCCCACCGGCTTGCGGCTCGCCGTCCACATCTTCACCCGCGAGGCGGGGGATTACTACGAGATCGGCGACGACCTGCCCAAGTTTCCCGACGCCAACCACCAGCTCGGCTCCCCGGAAACGTGGGAGTAGGGGCGCGGGGGCGAATCGACCGGTCCGAAGAGTTCGTCTGGTTCGCTCCGTATGTGGATGGGCCGCCGGGATGACCTCACCATCGCTTTTCAACGTTCGGGAAAACGCTTACATTGGCGTATCGGTGAAGGATCGATCCGGGTTCGGAGAGGAGTCGGCGGGATGAAAGGCAAGCACGTGGCGGTGGTGGGCGCCACCGGGGCCGTGGGGCGGGAGATGCTCGCGGTGCTGCAAAAGCGCAGGTTCCCCGTGCGGGAGGTGACCCTGCTCGCCTCGGCGCGTAGCGCGGGCAAGCGGCTGCGTTTCGGCGAGGAGTCCCTTCCGGTGCGCGAGCTGACGCTGGAGTCCTTCGGGGGCATCGACATCGCCCTGTTCAGTGCCGGGGGCGCGCGGTCGCGGGAGTTCGCCCCGGCAGCGGTAGAGGCCGGGGCCGTGGTGATCGACAACTCCAGCGCCTTCCGCATGGACCCCGGCGTACCGCTGGTGGTGCCCGAGATCAATCCGGAAGCCGTGCGGCAGCACCAGGGGATTATCGCCAACCCCAACTGCTCGACCATCGCGATGGTGGTGCCGCTGTACCCGCTGCACCGTGCCTTCGGCGTGAAGCGCGTGGTGGCCAGCACCTACCAGGCAGCCAGCGGCGCCGGTGCCGCGGCCATGGCCGAGCTGGTCGAGGAGACCCGCGCCCAGCTGGAGGAGCGCCCCTTCCAGCGGGAGATCTTCGCTCAGCAGTACGCCTTCAATCTGTTCCCTCACGACAGTCCCTTGGATGACGACGGGTACTGCGAGGAGGAGTTGAAGATGGTGCGCGAGACCCACAAGATTTTCGGCGATGCCTCCCTGGCGATCCACGCCACCTGTATTCGCGTCCCGGTGTTGCGCGCCCACTCGGAGGCGCTCAACATCGAGTTCTCCCGGGACGTGAGCCCCGAGGAGGCCTACCGGGTGCTGAGCGAGGCGCCGGGCGTGGAGATTCACGAGGCGCGGGACGAGAACCGCTGGGCCACCCCCATCGATGCCTCCGGCCGCGATCCGGTGCTGGTGGGGCGCATCCGGCGCGACCGCTCCCAGCCCAACACGCTGGACCTGTGGGTGGTCGCCGATCAATTGCTCAAGGGGGCCGCGCTCAACGCGGTGCAAATCGCCGAGCTGTTGTAGCCCGCGCCATGGCCGAGTGGCTTGCCCTCGCCGCGCTGCTGGCCCTGCTCGCCCGGGGGGCTTTCTGGCTGGGGCAGGAGTTGCGGGGCTGGGGTTATCCGCCGCGCGCCGATTGGGAGCTCCCCCTCCCGCCGCCGATCCTCGTCGCCCACCGCGGCGGCAAGGGGCTCTACCCGGAAAACACGCTGGAGGCCTTCCGGGCCTGCGTGGAGCGGCACGATTGCCGCTTCCTCGGGCTGGACGTGCGCTGCACGCGCGACGGGGTGCCGGTGGTGTTTCACGACGCCACGGTCGAGCGCACCACCGGCGGCACGGGCGCCGTGCACGAGATGACCCTGGCCGCGCTCCAGCAACTGGACGCCGGGCGTTCGCACACGGACGACCCGCGGGGGGTGGGAGCTCACGAACCGATCCGCGTTCCGACGCTGGAAGCGGTGTTTCGCGCCCTGCCCCAGTGCTGGTTCATCCTCGATATTAAGCCCGGCCAGCCCCCCTGCGAGGCGGAAGTGGCGGCGGTGATTCGGCGCTGCGGCATGTCCCGGCGGGCGATCGCCGGTTCGTCGGTGCATGGGCGGGCGCTCCGGTTTCGCGCATTGGCCCCCGAGCTTCCCACCTTCTTCTCCCGCCGTTCGGTGCTGGCCTTTCTGCTGTTCCGCCG
>JAPUJL010000108.1 GCA_027296185.1 SAR324 cluster bacterium
CTAGGCGAAGCGGACCGCACGCATTTCAGCCACCCGCTTCCCGTTGACGATGGGCGCCACCGCTCTCACGTCGCGGCGGCGCCCCGCCGGGTCTGGAATCTACTAGCCGGCGAGGGAGCGGGTCAAGGCGCTCCCAGGGACGAGGCCGCACCACACCCCGCTACCCGGGCGGGTTACGCTACGTTATCGCTCTAAGATTACAGGGGTTTCCGGGTAGTCGCACACCCCATCGCGGCCGCCGAAGCGCCCCGGACAAATAGGTCTCCATCATTTGCTCCGACCGCTTTAAATTTTCTTTCACAATCGAAAGTTTTATGATCTAAAGAAGATTCGTGCCAGATGCGGGTCGTTCGACGGGAACAGCCGATGAGGTGAGCGATGAAGGTGGCATGCATTGGAGGCGGGCCAGGCGGGCTCAACTGTGCGATCCAGATCAAGCGCACCCATCCCACGTGGGACGTTAGCGTCCACGAGCGGGGATCGCGGGACAGCACCTACGGATGGGGGATCGTGCTGTCGGATCAGACCACCGAAGCGCTGAAGGCCGCCGATCCGGAAACCTATTCGCGCATCGCGGCCCAATTGGTCCATTGGGACGACATCGACATCCATTTCATGGGCCGCTGCATCCGCTCCACCGGCCACGGATTCAGCGGAATGGGCCGCCAGGTGCTGCTCGACACGCTGAACCAACGCGCCCAGGAACTCGGAGTGCAGCTCCGGTTCGATACCCCGGTGGACGCCGAGCGGCTGGCGGCGGGAGCGGATCTCGTCGTGGCCGCCGACGGAATCTTCAGCCGCACCCGGGAGCGGTACGCCGACGTCTTTCAGCCGGAAATCGAGCGGCGGCACTGCAAGTTCATTTGGTTCGGGGTGGAGAAGGCCTTCGAGGCGTTCACGTTCATCTTCCTGGAGATTCCCGGCGGCTGGATTCAGGCCCATGCCTACCGCTACAACCGCAACTGGAGCACGTTCATCGTCGAATGCGACGAGCAATCCTGGCGCAACGCCGGCTTCGACCGGATGCGGCACGACCAAGGCGTCACCCATTGCCGGAGGTTGTTCGCCGAGTTTCTGGACGGCAAACCCTTGCTGGAAAACAGGCGGCTCGAGAACGATTCGTCCAATTGGATGAATTTCGACCGGATCAACAACGCCCGCTGGCACCACGGCAACATCGTGCTGTTGGGGGACGCCGCCCATACGGCCCACTTCTCGGTGGGCTCCGGGACCAAACTCGCCATCGAGGACGGCATCGCCCTGGCCCAGGCCCTGAAAAGTGAAAGCAGCATCGAGGATGCCTTGCAGGCCTACGAGGAGACCCGCCGCATCGACGTGCTGCGCATCCAGAACGCCGCGCGCAACAGCACGGAATGGTTCGAGAACGTCCGCCTGAAATCCCGCCTGGAGCCGGAGCAATTCGCCTACAGCCTGCTGACCCGTAGTCAGCGGGTGGATCACGAGAACCTGCGCCTTCGCGACCGGCCGTATCTGGAAGGGCTGGAGCAGTGGTACTACGCCCGCTCGGGCGGCAATTCCCTGAACGGCCACCGGGCTCCGCCGCCCATGTTCGCGCCCTATCGGCTCCGCAGGATGGATCTGGTCAACCGGGTCGTCGTATCGCCCATGGCCATGTACAGCGCCCGCGAGGGGCTGGTCGACGACTTCCATCTGGTTCACCTGGGCAGCCGGGCATTGGGTGGCGCCGGGCTGATCTTCACGGAAATGACCTGCGTCAGTCCGGAAGGGCGGATCACCCCCGGCTGCGCGGGCTTGTACCGGCCCGATCACGGGGAGGCCTGGAAGCGCATCGTCGACTTCATCCACCGCCAAAGCCCGGCCAAGGTGGCGATCCAACTGGGGCATTCGGGGCCGAAGGGCTCCACCAAGCTGGGCTGGGAAGGGATGGACGAACCCCTCGACGAGGGCAACTGGCCGGTTCTGGGGCCGTCCCCGGTGCCCTGGAGCCCGGCCAACCAAGTGCCGGTCGAGATGGGGGAGCCGGACCTGGAACGGGTGACGGAAGCGTTCGTGGCGTCCGCCCGAATGGCGATCGAGGCCGATTTCGATCTGCTGGAACTCCATTGCGCCCACGGCTACCTGTTGTCGAGCTTCATCACCCCGCTTACCAATCGCCGGTCCGATCGCTACGGCGGATCGCTGGAGAACCGGATGCGCTTCCCGTTGCAGGTGTTCGACGCGCTACGGGCGGTGTGGCCGGAGGAGCGCCCCATTTCCGTCCGGATATCCGCCACGGATTGGGTCGCCGGCGGGATCGGCATCGACGACGCGGTGGAGGTGGCGCGGCTGTTCCGGGAACACGGGGTGGACATCGTGGACGTCTCGGCGGGCCAGACCTCCGTGGAGGCGCGGCCGGTCTATGGGCGCATGTTCCAGACTCCGTTCAGCGACCGCATCCGCAGCGAGCTCAACGTCCCCACGATCGCCGTGGGCAACGTCTACGACGCCAATCACGTCAACAGCATTCTCATGGCCGGGCGGGCGGACCTGTGCGCCCTCGCCCGCCCCCATTTGTCCGATCCGAGCTGGGCCCAGCATGCCGCCGGCGAGCTGGGATACGAGGAGCTCTACTGGCCCCGTCAGTATCTGGCTGGCAAGGAACAATTCCATCTGCTCAAGCGGCGGGAACGGGCCATCCAAGAGGCCTCCTAATCGTGGGAACACGGCCGATGCGCGATGGCTCCCAGCGAATCCACAGGGCAGGCCAGGGGCGGTGCCGTTGCTCCCGGCAAAGCCGGCGTTACGGCCGGCCATGAATCGCGCCCGGCGCGGCCGTTCTGCGAATCACTAGCGAGTAACGAGCGTGAACGAAAAGACCCATCCCCCGAGCGGCGCGGCCGAGCACGAGGCGGAAATCTGGCCGGGCGGCGATCCGAACCTGGAGCGGGACGTCTGGCGCGCCTTGCGGGCCTGCGCCCAGCTTGGCGCCGCCTCCCTGGGGCGGGGGCTGCGGCGGGAAACGGGATTGTCCCTGCCCCGCTACGGGTTGCTGGCGGCGCTCCTGAGTGCGGACGAGGGCCTGACCATGGGCGAGCTCGCGCGCCAGCTGATGGTGTCCAATGCCAACGTCACCGCGGCCGTGGACGCCCTCGCCAAGGACGGCTGGATCGTGCGCCGTGCCTCGGCCGGCGACCGGCGGCGGGTGATCGCCTGCCTCACGGAACCGGCGCGCCGCACCCTGGAAGCCATCGAGGGAATCCACGGCAAGGGCGTCGAGGAGCTGCTCGCCGGATTGTCCCCCCTGGAGTTGCGCCTATTGTCCGGCCTGTTGAACAAGTTGCTGGTGCACCTGGAAAGGTCGCACGAAACGACCCGGCAAGCCGGAAAGGGTGCCGGCCACCCGGCCGCCACCGACGCCGGTCCTCTGGGTTGGGGCTGGGTTTAGCCCACACCCGTGGAGCGGATCGCTGTGCGGGGCCAGCACCCCGGCGGCGGGGTCCGCCGCCGGGGTGCAAGTACTGCAGCCGGCCGGATGGCCCAAACCCAAAGGCTTTGCCAACGGAATCGCCGCGGAAGGCCGCGTGGTGTTCGTGGCGGGGCAGGTGGCGTTCGACGCGGAAGGAAAGCTCGTCGGCGGCAATTTCGTGGATCAGGCCCGCCAGGCGCTGCGGAACATCGTCTC
>JAPUJL010000109.1 GCA_027296185.1 SAR324 cluster bacterium
CACCACGGGGCGGCAGAGACGGCATGGCTGAGAAGGCGGATGGGCAGGGCGAAACGCTTAGGAAGGGGAGCGGTACGCGATGAAGTTGATCGGTGTGGATGTCGGCGGAACCTTCACGGATGTGGTGTTCACGGACATCGAAGCGAACCGCACGCTGATCCACAAAGTGCCGACCACGCCCGACGACCCCGCCGCCGGTGTGATGCAGGGGATCGTGGAACTCTGCCGGCACCACGAGTTGGATCGGGGGGAAATCGATCACATTTACCACGGCACGACCATCGCGACGAATGCCGTAATCGAATACAAGGGCGCCGCGACCGGGATGGTCACGACCAAGGGCTACCGGGATATTCTCCATATCGGCCGCCACCAGCGCCCGCAGCACTACTCGATCATGCAGGAGATTCCCTGGCAGAACCGGCCCTTGGTGCAGCGCCGGCACCGCAAGGTGGTCGCCGAGCGGCTCATCCCCCCCAAGGGCGAGGTGCTGATTCCCCTGGACGAGGAGGAGGTGCGGCGCGCCGCCCGTGAGTTGAAGGCCGAGGGCGTCGAGGCGGTCGCCGTCTGCTTTCTGTTCTCTTACCTGGACCCTACCCACGAGAACCGAGCCCGGGAGATCGTTCTGGAGGAATTCCCCGAGGCGTTCGTTACCACCTCCTCTGGCGTCTCGCCCCAGTTCCGGGAGTTCGAGCGCTTCACCACGGCGGCGCTCAACGCCTTCATCGGCCCCAAGGTGCGCGATTACATCGGCCGGCTGGACAAGGCACTGGGCGCCGCCGGGCTCCGGGCGGACCTGCACATCATGCGCTCCAACGGCGGCGTCGCGACGCCGGCCATGGCAGCGGAGGCCCCCGTGCTGACCCTGCTCTCCGGTCCGGCGGCGGGGGTGCTGGGTGGCGCCTGGGCGGGCGGGCTCTCCGGGCGCAACAATCTGATCACCTTCGACATGGGCGGCACCAGCGCCGATATCGGCGTCGTGAGCGCGGGCGAATTCGCCGAGGCCACCGCGCGGGATACCTCGATCGCGGGCTACCCGGTGATGGTGCCCATGATCGACATCCATACCATCGGCGCCGGGGGCGGCAGCATCGCCCACGTGGACCCGGGCGGTGCCTTCCGGGTCGGGCCCCGCAGCGCCGGGTCGGTCCCCGGACCCGCCGCCTACGGCCGGGGTGGCACCGCGCCCACCGTAACCGATGCCCATCTGGTGCTGGGGCGGCTGGATGCGGACAACTTTCTGGGTGGAGCAATGGTGTTGGACGGAGCCGCGGCACGGCGTGCGGTGGGCGGGCTGGCCGGGCAACTCGGGCTGGCGGAAGCGGAAGCAGCCGAAGGCATCGTCACCATCGTCAACAACAACATGGCAAACGCCATCCGCTCGCGCACGGTGCAAAAGGGGATCGACCCGCGGGAGTTCGCCCTGGTGGCCTTCGGCGGGGCCGGACCCCTCCACGGGGCGGAAGTGGGCATGATGCTCGGCATCCGCGAGGTGATTGTTCCCCCCTACCCCGGCATTACCTCCGCCGTGGGGTTGCTCACCACCGACCTCAAGTACGACGCCATCCGCACCGAATTCATGACCAGCGGCGCGATCGATTACGGCCGGCTCGACAGGGACTTCGCCGAAATGGAACAGAACCTGGCCGCGCAGCTCGCCACCGACGGAATTGCGGCGGATGCCGTCCTGTTCCGGCGCTTCGCGGACCTGCGATATGTGGGTCAGGGCTATGAGTTGCGCGTGGACGTGCCGGACGGAAAGCTCGACCAGGAGCGTTTCGGGCGGACGCTGGAGCAGTTTCACCGCCTCCACGAGACCGAGTACGGCCATTATTTCGCCGACAGCCCCATCGAAGTCGTCAACATCCGCCAGACCGGGATGGGCGCCCGGCCCAAGATCGGAAAGCCCGTCCCCGTCCGGGGCGGCTCGCTGAGCGAGGCCCTCGTCAAATCGGCGAACACCGTCTTTCGCGTGGAGACTGGGCTGCAGGAATTGGAGACGGCGTTCTACCGCCGCGAAGCGCTGCCGGTGGGCGAGACTTTCGGCGGGCCGGCCGTCGTGCTTCAGATTGACAGCACCACTGTGGTTCCCCCCGGCTGCGAAGCCACCGCCGACCCCCAGGGCAACCTGATCGTTTCCCTCCCGGGGGAGTGAGACGTTGCCGTCGGAAGCCTCACGCCTTGCCACAGGCACCGGAGACGCCCCTCCCCGGCTTCAATTCGGGAGGCCGCTGCGATTCGGCCGCTACCCCTTGCGAGCGGCGCGGCACTTCACGGTGGCCGGCAGATCGAGCTCCAACCCTGAGGTGACGATCACGCCGTAGTCCCGCTCGGCGTCCTCGGGAGAGAAGTATCCGTCCCGCACGTCGGCCAGCACGTGCTCGGGGTGGCGCTCCAGGGGATCGCCGTAGCCGCCCCCACCCGCTCCGGAGCAAATCAGCTTGTCGCCTGCCTTCAGGGGCTTGTATTGCACCTTGGAGGGAAGCGATACGGCCTCGCCCTGTACCGGCTGATAGGTCAACGCGGCGGTATAACCTTCCCCACCGCCCAGAAACCCCCAGGGGCGGTACTTGTGACCCTCTCCCTCGATCGCCGCCGCGCCGTCACGGAGGAAGGCGAATTCACGCACCGAGCTGATTCCGCCGCGCCACTTTCCCGCACCGGCGCCGTCCTCGCGGAGTTCGTAGCGGGTGACCCGCAGGGGCACGTGGGACTCGATGTCCTCGATGGGGTTGTTGCGGGTGTTGGCGTAGAGCGTGTCCACCGAATCCATCCCGTCCATGCGGTAGCGGCCGCCGTAGCTCCCCTCGAAGATTTCCATGTGCACCCACTGCTTGCCGTCGTCGATTCCGCTGAAGGAGATCACTTTCAAATTGCCGATGCCGGCGCTGACCTGCTTCTCCACCGCGGGGGCCAGGGCCTTCATCACCGTGTCCGCCAACTGATTGCCCGGGCAGAACCGGGCGATGGTCGGGGCGGGAAACACCGGGTTGGCCAGGGAGCCCTTGGGCGCGACGATGGTGATCGGGCGCGTCAGCCCGCTGTTCTGGGGGATGTCGCCATGCACCGCCGTATCGAGCAGAATCGAACGCAACACCACCCAGATCGCCACATCGACGGTTCCTTCCAGGGGCATGTTGATCGGCCGGTCGGGGATCTGGGCCGCCGTGCCCGTGAGATCGACCGTCAGCTCGTCGCCCTCGACCCGCACGGTCACCTTCAGCGGCAGGTCCTTGCGCGCCGGATCGGGATCGTCGAGGTAGCCGTCGATGTAAGTCGTCGCACTGTACTCTCCGTCCGGCAGCCGGCGGATCGCGTCGCGCATCAGCCGCTCCGAGTGGTCGAACAGCGCGGCCGATGCCGCCCGCACCGTGTCCAGCCCGAACCGCCCGATCAGCTCGATGAATCGCTCGGCACCGATCCGGCTGGCGGCCACCTGCGCCTCCATGTCGCCCACGACCAGGTCGGAGACGCGGATGTTGTCGCGCAGAAGTTGCCACACGGCGTGATTGCGCCGGCCCTCGTCGTGTACCTTGATCGCTTTGAACTGGAGTCCTTCCGCATAGGCGTCCACCGCCTCGACGATGCCGCAACTCCCCGGAGCCAATGCGCCGATATCCAGGTGATGCGCCGTGGTGACCGAAAAGCCCACCAACTCGTCTTCGTAGTAGACGGGCACCGTGAAGCTGACATCGGGCCCGTGGCTCGCACCGCCGTAGGCATCGTTGTGCATGATCACGTCGCCGGGCCGGAATTCCTCACCCCGTGCCTCGAACTCCCGCAGGATCCCGCGCACGTAGCCGGGGATGGGGCCCGATTGGAGGGGGGTGCTCTGCTTGCTCTCGCAAAGCTGGCGGCACTGGCGGTCGAGCCGAGCCGCGCCGAAGTCCTCCGACTCACGGATGATGCTCGAGTAGGACATCCGCATCAGCTTGTAGCCCATCTCGACGGCGATGTTCTCCAGCCCGCCCTGGATCACGCTCGCCGTCACGGGATCGATGGACTGTCCCGCCCGGGTTCCGCGCCGGATCGCCGAACCGGTCATGTCGGCCTCACGGTCAAGTCGGTGGTTCCCCTTCGGGCCGATTATGCAACAGGCAGCGGCGATTCTCCACCGGAGCGATAGCACCCCGTACCAGACGGAGCGCCCGGCGCGCAAGCCACGGCAACGAGCGGTCCGGCCGGGCAACTTCGGTAGCGGGCGGGCCATCCGAAATCGGACACCCGGCGCGCCGGTGCTAGGCAGATACGCCCGGGCGGGGCGGGGCCCGCGGATCGAATCGGGGGGGAGCGCATGGGGGCGTACACCCCCAGTCGGATGGAGTGGGTTACTGCTCGGATGCGTCGTTCGCCGGGTCGAAGGGGCCGTTGGATCGCATGGAATACGGCCAAGCGGCCAACCCGGCCGATCGATGCGATCAATCGGCCGTGAATTCGGCGTCGAAGGGAGGTTGAGTCACGTCGAAACCTGCCGGCGTGTATCTAATCGTCTGACTGATCCGCACTTCGTCGATGCTCCCGTCGAATTCGATAGCGGCTGTATTGGGCCCCGTCGTGGTGCCGATTTCGAGCGGGAAGCCGACGGCATCGAAAAGCACCGATTGTCCGGCCACGCCGGTAACTCTG
>JAPUJL010000011.1 GCA_027296185.1 SAR324 cluster bacterium
CGGGCGGTCGCGAATATGATCCTACACGATGACGAACACCTGGCGCACACGGGCGAATTCCGAGACGATTTCCGGGCTGCGCCGCTGGGATGAGACGATATAATTGTTGAACCCAGGGAGCTTGACTCGGTCCGGGGCCGCGGGCATTTCCTCGCCGTCCAGCCGCGCGTAGCCCACGTGGACGATCACCTCGATCAACGCATCGCCCACCATACCCCGGGCCTGCCGGGTGACGCGGGCCTTCAGCGCCTCTTCCTGGGCACCGACGTTGATGCCGGGCGGGATCGACCACTCCATCGCCGCCGCGAGGCCGGGCAGGAGCAGTAAAGCGGCGAGCCACGCCGCCCAGGGCAGCGCCCACGGCCGGGGCCGGTTCCGCCGGACGGATCGGATGCGGGGGTTGCTCATTGCGGTGCGGCCTCCCTTCCTTGCAGGAACTCCAACACGCGCTGCACCTCGGGGTTGCTGGGGTTATAGCCCAGGGCCCGCTGCCAGGCCAATTGCGCGCGCCGCGTGTCGTTCATGGTGTAGTGAATCGAGCCTTCCATGCCGAGATACTGGGCCCGCTCCCGGTTGTTCTGGGATTGCTGGAACGCCGTGCGCACGACCCGCAACGCCTCATCGTAGCGGCCCTCGTCATAGGCCAGGCGCGCCTCTTCCACCGCGCTCAGCCGGGGAGCGGGCGCACGGAGCGGCGGGGGCGCGGAAGGGGGCAGAGGCTCGCCCACGGCGCGCATCAGCTCCTCCTCGCTCAGCGGCGGCAACAGCGCCTCACGCTGCAATTCGGGGAAGGTTTCCTTGAGAATGATCAATTGATCGCCCCGGTCCGGAACGAAGCGCGCGACGATGGGCACGATCTTTCGCAAGAACCGCTCGTAGTATTCGGGCAGGGTCTCGTCGATGAGCATCTTCACCACCAACCGCGTGAACGGCGGAATCTTCTCGTCCACCGGCGCGCCCGGCGACCTGACGAAAATCGGAAAACCCGGGAGCTTGTACTTGTCCTGGGCCAGGCCCGGACCCACGGTGGGCGGAATGATGTTGCGGTTCCAGATCACCCGCACGGACAGGACGTATTGCCCGGGCGCCAGGTAGCGGCGCAGAGCCTTGCCGATATCGTCCTCGAGCCTGCGCTCGAACACGATCATCCGCTCGTTGGAGATGCGGTCCAGCAGGTTCTCCTGCTGCGCCTCGGTGGCGGCGCCCCCGGTGCAGATCAGCAGCGCGGCGGCCGGCAGCACGATCGCCAGGCGGCGCGTCCCCGCCCGAATGGCCGATTGGACGCTCATGGCTCATCCCCGGTGGGTGGCGCGGGCGGCCGCGGCGCCTCGCCCGGCGAGGTGCCGGGCAGGTTCGGCGAGGGCGCGCCCTGTTGCGATTGAATGAAGTCCTGAAACTCCCGCACTTCCTCGTTGGAGGGATCGACGGTGAGCACCTGTTCCCACTGCTGGTTGGCCAGTTGGTAGTTGCCCATCGCGTAGTAGACCGACCCCTTCATCATCAGGCCTTGGATGTGGTCCGGCTTCACCGCCAGCACCAGATTCACCTGGCGCAGGGCGTTGTTGTAATCGCCGTCCAGCATCGCTTTCTGCGCTTGCTCCAGATATTGCGCCGCCAGCAGATCGCCCACTCCCAGAGGGGCGGCACCCCCCGGCGCACCGGGCGCGGCACCCGCGGGCGTGGGCCGCACCTGCTGAATCGAGAGGGGGATATCGATCTCGTACACGGGCTCGTCGATGTGCAGCACCACGGTCGATTCCTCCCCGCGGAAGGTGGTTGTCACGCGCACGATGCGCTGACCGCCCTCGCTGGATTCGGTGACCTGGATTCCCGTCTCTCCGCTCCGGGTGACCAGCACGGTCTCCTCGCCCTCGGGGTCCTTCCCTTCGCCGGAGGCGCAACCGCCCAGGGCCAGGGTCACGGCGGCGAGTGCGGCCGGCCAGAAGGAGGCGGGGCGCCTAGAAGCGATAGCCAAATCGTAATTCATAGCTCGCACCTTCGAGAACTTCTCCGTTATCCAGGATGGTCTCCTGGAACCAATTGAATCCCAACAACACCTCCAACTGGTCGCGGACGATGAACAGGACACCCAGCTTGGCCAGGTTTCCGTAGTTGAGCTGGGGCGAGATCAACTTGCCCAGTCCGAGGTAAGCCGTGATCCGAGAGTCGCCCGACGAGAATTGCCAGAAATCGTACCCGATCGTCGGGGCCACCACCGCACCCGTGTCCAGCTCGACCACCGCATCGGGATTATTTTCGTTGTTATCGATGAAAAACGCCAACTCGATTCCGAAGGAGAACCGCTCGGAAATCTGGATGGCTTCCCGCACGGCGAACACCAGGGCGTTGTGATCCGCCCCGTCGATGGGGAACAGCATCTCACCGAAGGAGAAGACGAGCGAATCCCGCTGCGGCGCGCGCCGCCCCACCAACTCCTCGACCAGGATGATGGCGCCCGTCTCCGCCTCGATCACCTGGAGGTAGACGGTGAGTTGCCGATCGTCGCGGAAGACGCCGATATCGATGTAGCCGTGCACCCCCAGCTCCTTTGCCAGGGCGATCCGCTCCTCGCCGGAGGGGATGCCCTTGCGCAGCTTCAGGACGCCCCGCACGATCTTCGTTTGCAGCCGCTGACATTCCTGGCACTGCACCAGCTTGATCGCCGGGTTGGCGTCGAAGAGCTGTGCCAGGAAAATCACCCGCGCCTTGTGGCGGAAGTCGCGGTCGAAGTCCTTGCCGAACTGCAGGCTGTTGATGGCGAGGATCGAGACCCGGTCGGCGATCCGGTTCAGGGAAGACGCGATCATCGTCACCGCCTCGTCCAGCTGGAACAACTCCTCGTCTTGGCGGAAGGAGAAGTCCTCCTCCTCCTCCTGCGCCCAGGCCGGAGCAGGCACGGCGAGGAGCAGGAGCGCCAAGGCGGCGCCCGCGGCCAGCGCGGCGCAACCGCGTCCGGGGCGCCGGTGTCTCAAGAAGGAAACGATCATTGACCCTCCATGGTCAACTCAAATGACTAGCGGAAGAGAACGCCGTACTGCTCCAGTTCGGTCGGGGGATTGACCAGAATGATTTCCACCCGGCGATTGGCCCGGCGGGCCGTGTCCAATTCCCGGCCACGGAGCGGATCGCCGAAATCGTCGACGTAGGGCACTCGGGGCCGGTATTCGGCGAATCCCCGCACCGACATCTGTTGTTCCGGCACGCCCATCTGGCGCAGGAACCCGCCCACGTTCGTCGCGAGCGCGGAGGAGAGCTCCCAATTGGAAGGGAAGCGCCGTGTGCGGATGGGTAAATTGTCCGTGTGCCCCTCCACGATGATCAGGTCGTTCTTATGTTCGTCCAGCTCGACGATGGTCTGCGCCAGCGGCCGCAGCCGCTCCAGCGCCCGGGCTTGCATGCGGTCCTGGCCGGTGCGGAACAGGAAGTCCGACGGCAGCGTGATCACGCATTCCAGCTTGGAGCTCCGCAACTCGAAATTCCGGTACAGCGCCCGGTTCTCCTCCAGGTACGTGGCCAGCCCGTTGCAGTTCTTCGGGGCGGTGGAGAGGCTGGTCAGCAACACGAAGAAGCAAAAGAGCAACGTCATCAAATCGGCGAAGGTGATGAGCCATTCGCCGGCCAAGCTCTTCTTCTCGCCCTTCCCGGTGGCGAGGTTGCGGAAATCCCTGTCGCTCTCGCTGCCGATCATAGGTTGAGCTCACCCCGTGCAACCGCGGCGCGGCGCTCATTGCGGATTTGGAGCCGGCGCCGCTTGTTCAGGTAGATCTGCATGTCCTGCTCGACGACATCCGGCCGCTCCCGGCGGTGGAGGTAGATGATGCCCTCCATGATCATCTCGTACAGGCGGATGTAGCTTTCCTTGTTGCGCGTCAGCTTGGCCGCGATGGGCAGGAAGAACAGTTGGGCCAGCAACACGCCGTAAAGGGTCGTGATGAGGGCCACGGACATGCCGCCCATGATGGCCACGATGCTGGCGTTTTCTCCCGCCGCCTTGCCAAGGAGCAGGATCAAGCCCACCACGGTGCCCAACATGCCGAAAGCGGGCGCAACCCGCCCCATATATTCGGGCACGGCGATTTCCTGGTCCTGCTCGTAGGCGTAGCCGTCGATCTCCGAGCTGACGATCTCGCGCACCATCTCCTCGGTCACCCAGTCGACCTGGATGAAATTCTCCATGGCGTCGCGCATGAAGTAGAGCGGTATGGCGGCGATCTTCTCGTCGGGGATCAACTCGTTGCGGTAGCGGTAGTCGGCGAATTCCAGCACGCTGTCGTAGATGATTTCGAACTCCTGCTCCTGCCGCTCGCGGGCGAAAACCATCACGACGTAGTAGATGGTGCGCGCCGCCCGGCGCATCGGAAAGGCGATCAGGGTGGCCGCGTAGGCGCCGCCCAGCACGATCAGGATCGACTTGAGGTCCAGAAAGCGGGTGATGCCCGCCAGCCAGGAATCCTTGAACTCGCGGAGCTCGTCCTCCACCGCCGCGACTTCGGCCCGGGTGGCGCCCGCCGCCTTGAGTTCGACGATCTGACGTTCAACCTGGGTGATCTGGTAGACGTAGTAATTGGAGCGGTGCTCGGGCCACGTGATCCCGAAGATGATCAGGCCCGCGCCGACGATGAAACCGATCAGAGTACCGAGTCTATCCAGCATGACGGATGCGCTCGTATGGCATTAAACCTACCGGGTCTTCCGAGTCCGGTCAGCCGGCCTTGGCAAGCCCGCCCCGGGGGCGAATTCCCGCCGCATCGGGCTCAACCCGGAATGACGCTCATACTTTCAAGCAATTCATATACCAAATCAACTCAATGCCTTCCGCGCCGAGTGGCGCACGGCGCGCCGCCCGAATCCATCGGCCGATCCCACTGGCGCGAGCGGCGCCTGATCGATTGAACGGCGGAGGGCAGGATTCCGGTGCATGAAGGACCTAAGGGAACGGCGGACCCGCGCGGACGGAGATCGGCCCTGCCGGGACACCGGAGCGCGGCGGCGGCTTCAGCGCCGCTGGAGGCCCAGCTCCGCGAGGAACTCCGCGGATAGCTCCCCGCTGCCCACGGCGGCAACCGGCCCGGTGAGCACGGCGCGGTAGCTCTCGTCCAGTTCGACGCTCAGGTTCCCGCCGGGCATGCGAACGGTGACGGGGGAGCGGCACAACCCCAGGCGGCAGGCCACGGCCGCCGCGGCGCAACTGCCGGTGCCGGAGGCTTCGGTATATCCGGCGCCGCGCTCCCAGATTTCGATGCGGACGGCATGCTCGCCTTCGGCGGCCATGAACTGGACGTTGGTGCGAGTGGGGAACGCCGGGTGGTGCTCGATCGACGGTCCGACGCGCCGGGCCAACTCGGGCGCGGGGGATTCCACCAGCACGACGCAATGGGGATTGCCCACGTGGGCGGCGTTGATCGTCCACGATTCGCCGCCTGCCTCGAGGGTTTCCCGCAGCACCTCCCGCGGCGGCCCGGTCATGGGGACGGCGCCGCTATCGAAGCGCACTTGGCCCATATCGATGGCGATCCGGGCCCCCGCCTCGTCCAGCACCCGCGCCTCGACCGTTCCGCCCAGGGTGGCGATGGCGAACCGCTTTCCGTCCACCAGCTTCCGTCTCCATAAGTGGCGAGCGAAAATGCGCAAACCGTTGCCGCTCTTCTCCGCCTCGCTGCCGTCGGGGTTGAAGATGCGCACACCGGGGGCGCCCTGGGGCACGTCCGCTCCGGGCAAGTCCTCCAGAGGTCCCCACAAGATGCCGTCGCTGCCGATGCCCCGGTGGCGGCCGCAGAGCTTGCGCACCGCCTCGGGGCTGGGCGGAGCCACGAACCGCCGCGGCTCCAGCACCAGGTAATCGTTGCCCAAACCGTGATATTTGAAGAAATCGGTCACGCCGCCTCCGGGATTGGGCGCCCGGTCCGCACCAGCGAACCGCCGCCCACCTCATTTGTAGGAGAAATCGCAGGCAATGGACAGCCTCCGCCGCTCTCTGCTTGACCGCGCCCCCGCCATGTCCGCTCTGATCGAGCGGCGGGCCGTGTGGGTGGTACCGCTGCTGGGCTTGCTGCCGGTTGCCGCCCACCCGCCGTTGGAATGGCACTGGCTGGGGTGGATCGCCCTGGCGCCGCTGCTCTATCTCTTGGCCCGCGGTCCCGGAGGCAGCGCGTGGTGGCTGGGCGCCGGGTGGGGTTACGGCCTGACCCACTTCGCCGCCCACTACTTCTGGCTCCCCGAGTCGCTGCTGGAGAAGGCCGGGCTGCAGTTCTGGCCCTTTCTCGCCCTCACGGTGTTGGGCCTGTCGCTGCTGGCAGGGTATCCCGCGCTGGCCATCGCGCTCAGCCGGCTGGCGTTCTTGCGGTGGCGTGTTTCCCCCTGCTGGACGTTTCCCGTGCTCTTCGCCGCTCAGGACGCCCTGCTGGGCGTCAGCCCCCTGGGCGGAGCCCCCTGGGGCACGGCGGCGGCGGCCCAGGCCGGCACCTGGGCAGCCGCGCTGGCCGTTCCGCTGCTCGGCGGATCGGGGCTGGTGCTCCTGATGGGGGCGGTCAGCGCCGGATGGGCCGGGGCCTTCGCCACCGCCCTGCGTGGCGGATGGGCCGGGGCCGTGGGGCTGGCGGCGATGGCGGGGATCACCGCGGTGCTGGCGCTGCCGTCGTCCGCTCCCACCGCCGGATCGGATGCGTCCGGGTTCCGCGCGCTCCTGGTGCCGGGGGATCTTCCGGTGAACGTCCTGGCGGATGGCAGCCGGTCGCGGGAGACCCTGCGCTATTTCCTCTCGCGCTCCTTGGACGGGCTCGCCAAAGCGCCCGCGCGCGGCGGCGAAGGCGCGGAGTCGCCCTGGCTCGTGATCTGGCCGGAAAGCGCGGTGAGCGGCCGTGCCTCGCGTGGCAGGCTATTGGCGGATTTGTTCGAGCTGTCCGTGGCGATGGACGTGGATTTTCTCTTCGGCTCCAACGCCTGGGAGGGGGGCCGCGTCTACAATTCGGGCTACCTGGTGACCGGCGAACGGTTCCGCACCGTGCGCTACGACAAGATGCGGCGGGTGCCCTTCGGCGAGTACGTCCCCATCGGATTTCGCACGCTGTTCGGCAAGAAGTTCACCGCCGGTGACGACGATTACGCCGCCGGCCAAGGACCGCCGATCGTGGTGTGGCGGGGGATTCGGCTCGGAGTGGCGATCTGCTTCGAGAGCGTCCTCACCGCCCACCTGCGCGAGGCGGTGGAGGAAGGGGCCGAGGCGATCGCCGTGCTCTCCAACGACCAATGGCTCACTCCCGCCGCCGCCCGGCACCACCTGAACCTCACCGCCCTGCGGGGGCTGGAGGTGGGACGGGACGTGCTGTTCGCCGCCAACGGGGGTTGGAGCGCGCACCTCCGCCGCGGGCGGGTGCTCGCCCAGAGCCCCCCGGGCGGCGGGGCGATCGCCACGGAACCGATCCGCCGCCGCCATCGGACGCCCTGGGTGCGGTGGGGATATGCGCCGCTGATCGCACTCTCCGCCGGTTATCTCGCCGTGGGCCTGCTCGCAGTCCCACTCGCGGGGAGGCTTGGCAGGCGGAGCCGCGGGGGTGCGGGATGATGCCTGGCCCCATCGGTCGCGCCGCGGATGTGGCACCGAGGGCGCTCATAGTGATACAATGGGCGGGTGGCGTTCCCGCGAGGAATGCCGCGGGCATGGGTGATGCAATCCTTTACCGCACCACGTCGCCGGCATTGCGCCACACCTTGCGATCCCCCAACCTGCCCGAGGGTTTGCCATGGAATCCAGG
>JAPUJL010000110.1 GCA_027296185.1 SAR324 cluster bacterium
GGGTCCAGGGTGTCACGGTTGGCGTGGGTGAAAACCCGGAACGCCCGCGGCGTCGCGGCGCCGATCAGGTCCTGCCACTGCCCGTGGACGGCGAAGGGCAGCCCCGCATCGCTCAGGCAGCCCGCATCGTATTTGATCAGGTCGTATTGGGTGTTCTTGACCACCCCTTCCAGATGGCGCAAATGGGCTTCCGGCATCCATCCCTGCTCGACCAGGGTGTCCATGCGCTTGAAGGCGGTGATGTCCAGGAAGTGGCCGTAGGTGAAAATCTCCCCGTTGTAGTTGAGCTTGAAGGTGTAAACCGTCGTGGGCACGCTGTGGCAACTGAGGTGGCCGGTCACCCACAGCCCGTCGAGGTTCAGCGGCTCCGTCTCGTAGGGCGAATCGCTGCGGAAGGGGAGGATCGTCCACTCGAAGCTGTCGAAGACCGATTGCTCCGGGATGTCCAGCAGTGCGGAGAGCTTCTTCAGCAGCGACAGCCGCACCGGCTCGGTGGTGACCACCCGGGTGGGCAAGTGGCGCCGCACTAGCTCCACCATGCCGCCCACGTGATCGTCGTGATTGTGGGTCACGAATATCGTGTCGATGGACTGGCTGGACAGCCCGTGATGATTGATCACCTCGGTCATGTTGGACGGGTAATCGATCAGCAGGGGCTCGTATTTGTGGATGATCGTCGTGTGCTGGCCACTGTAATAGGGGTCCATTCCGTCGTGCTCGCCCGTGTGCCAGATGCCGAAGTTGAGCACCGGAAAGCGCAGGTGGGCGAACTCGATGGGCGAGCGGAAGCTCTCGTCGGGCAGCAGCGAGACGTTGACGTCCAGCAGGTCCCCGTTGAAGAAGAAGCGGTACAGGTTGTGGGCGATGTGGCCGATCTTGATTCCGCCGCCCAGGTCGCTGAACTCGTTCTCGTCCTTGGGGTTGCGCTCCAGGTAGACGGGCTCGATGAAGCTCTCGGTATCTTTGATCTCGTTGCCCACCGCCAGCCCGAGAATCTCCTTCCGCAACGCCTCGCGGGTCGCCTCGGGAATGTCCAGCACGTCCAGTTCCTCGATGCTGTCCACGCCGTAGTTGCTGTACTTCATCATCGCCATGGCCTGGTTCACGTCGCGCTCCAGACCCACCAGCTTGGGCGATTGGCCCGCGAAGAAGGCGGGGATCATGTTGCCGTTCTTCTTGACCAGAATGAAATACAGCGCGTAAAGCAGCGGGAACTCGATCAGGTTCCACGAGATCGAGTCGCCTTGGGTCTTGGAGTCCGCGATGACGAAAGTGGAGATGCCGTTCTCTCCGGCATAGCCCACCTGCTGGAACCGCTTCACCGCGTCGGGCGGCTGGCCCAGGCTGACCTTTTGCTTGGTGCCGGGGAACTCGACGATGAACACTCCTGGGTCGAGCTTGTACTCGACGATCTTTCCCATCGCGCTGGTGCGCACTTTACGACGTCTCATGGCCTAGCCGTCCGAAATCGATATCGATCGAATCGAAGCAATCATGCGGGATTTGTCGAAATGTAACCCATTGCACACCCCATTCGTCAAGCCGCCGGGGCGATTTCCGCCGGGCGCTCCCGCGGCCGCGTGTTCCCGGCATCCGTGCAATATGAATGCAAACCTTGGCTATTGCCCAAATCCGGGGGCTGGGGTTGAATCGATCCATGGAACGCATCGAGGCCATTCTCCGCTACTGGTACGGGGAATTCCCCGGCCCGCAGACCCCGCCCGCCGAGGAGATATCGCGGCGCTGGTTCACCCAGAGCGATGAGACGGACGCGGAGATCCGCCGGTTGTTCGGCGGCGATCTGGAGCGCGCCATCGCCGGCGGGTTGGACGATTGGGCGGAGACGCCGGAGGGCCGGCTGGCGCTGATCGTCCTGCTGGACCAGTTCACCCGCAACTGCTTTCGCGATTCCGCGGAGGCCTTCGCGCAGGACGGTGCGGCCCAGCGGCTGGTCACCGAGGGCATCGGGATCGGTCACGACCGGGAGCTGTGGGTCAACCGGCGCCTGTTCTTCTACATGCCCCTCATGCACGCGGAAGACCTGGCCCTGCAGGACGAATGCGTGCGGCGGTACGAGGCGCTGGCGGCGGAGGCCCAGGGGGAACTCAAAAAAATGGCCGAGTCCCAGGTGGATTACGCCCGGCGCCACCGGCGGGCGATCGAGCGGTTCGGGCGCTTCCCCCACCGCAACGCCCTGCTCGGGCGCGCCTCCACCCCCGACGAGGAGGCCCACCTCGCCAGCGGCGAACGGTTCTAGGTTCGGCCGGGGAACGGCACCAAGTTACCGCTGGAGGGGGAAGGCGGCCGCCCGGGAGCCGGGCGGCCGAAGGGAGCGGTATCGTCCGCTAAAGAAGCGTCGAGGTGCTGGCGGTGCAATTAGAGGCGGTGGTGATGTCGACAAAAAAGCTGTCGAACGTCCCCGCCAGAGTGCATTGCACATTGGTCGTGCCGTCATCCACGCGCAGGCTGAGGGCGAATACGAAGCTCCCATTCCCCGCGG
>JAPUJL010000111.1 GCA_027296185.1 SAR324 cluster bacterium
CGCCCGCCGCCCCTGCTGCCGCCGGCAACAACCACAGTGCCGCCGGCAACATCGACAGCACCGCGGGGAGTAGGCACGGCGCGGCGCCGGCGGCCCAGCCGAGCGATAGGGTCCGGGCGCCTCCGCGCTCGGCGGGATGGAGGGGGCGCTGACTCGGAGTGAGGGTTCCCGGGGTCATCACCGCTCGAGGACTCTCTGGGTAATTTGTTGCGCAATCCGCTCCACGTTGCCCAGCGCCTCCCGGCGCAAGCCGGCCATCTCGGTTTCCAGTGTGGCCAGCGCCGCTTCCAACTCCCGCTCGGTGGTCTCCCGCGCAGCGGCGAGAATCGACTCCGCCTCCAGGCTGGCGGCGCGGCGGTTTTCCTGCCGAAATTGGGCGACCTCCTCCCGGACCCGGTCCAGGTTGGCGCGGTACTCCTCCGCCAGCCGTTCGATTTCCGCCTCCTTGGCCGCGTTTTCGGATTGGATGCCCTCGACCAGCGCCGTCCGGTTGTCCAGGGAGCGCAACACCGGCCGGAACAGCAGCCCGTTCAGGGCGAACACGACGATCCCGAACAGCACCAGAATGAACAGTGCCGTGTTCAGTTCCAGGTGCAACACCCCGTAATCGAAAACGGGAATGAGGTATTCCGACGCCTTGTAATCCATCAACCCTGTCCAGTCCGGAAATTCCGGGGAGGGGGGCGGCTGCGAATGCAGGTGCGGAGGCTCAAGAACCGGCACGCGGCTCCGGGAACCCTAGCGAAATGGAGCACCCGCGCGGCACACCTGAGGAAGGCGCACGCCGCCAAGGCGCCTCGTTCCCTCAAACAAGTTTGCTTATCATGGGCTCCGAAAACCTGCAACCGATTTGGCCCGGCGGCCCCGGAGTGACGCCTCCGGACGGCCATCCGCCCGACTGCGTTCGTTTCCCTCGTGATTTACCGTGGAGCGGTCAGGGGAGGGCGCGATTGACAACCGCGGGCTGGAAATCTAACCTTAAAGATTGAAATTACAGCAAACGTTCGATGAAACTCGCGGAAGCGGCCGCTCGGCGGCGCCGCTCCGCTGCGGCACAACCGAGGTGCCATGCCGATTTACGAATACGTCTGTTCCAATTGCAAGCACGAATTCGAGGAACTGCAGAAATTCTCCGATCCTCCTGTAACCGATTGCCCCAGTTGCCACCGGAAGGGCAGGGTAGCCCGCATGCTCTCCCAGAGCGCCTTCATGCTCCGCGGGAGCGGCTGGTACAGCGACGGCTATTCCAGCGGCGCCGCCAAGAGCGGGAACGGCGCCGGCGATTCCAAAGTCGAATCCAAAGGCGATTCCAAAGGTGCTTCCAAGGACGGTGGGGGCTCCAAGGACAGCGGGGGATCGAGCGCCTCCGAAGGCTCCGGCTCGTCCGGGAGCGGCAAATCCGAATCGAAAAGCACCGGCAGCAGCACCCGTTGAAGGCGGACTCCCTACCGCGCCACCGGGTGCGCCGGGATCGAGTCGATCAGCACGACCGCCTGGGCGGCGATGCCCTCCTCACGGCCCAAAGGTCCCATTTTCTCGGGGGTCGTGGCCTTCACCGAGACCGCGTCCAGGGGCAGCCCGAGCAGTTCGGCGAGCCGGCTCCGCATGGCCGGAATGTGTGGGGCGAGCCGCGGGGCCTGGGCGATGACCGTGCAATCCACGTTGACCGGAGCCCATCCCCGCTCCGCCACCCGCCGCACCACCTCGCGCAGCAGGCCGCCGCTGTCGGCTCCGGCGTACTGGGGATCGGTGTCGGGAAAGTGAGTACCCAGATCCCCCAGCGCCGCGGCGCCCAACAGGGCGTCGCTCACCGCATGCAGCAACGCATCGGCGTCCGAGTGGCCCTCCAGGCCCCGGGGATGGGGAATGCGTTCGCCGCCCAGGATCAGCGGCCGCCCCGGCACCAGCCGATGAACGTCGTAACCCGATCCGATCCGCATGGCACCCTTTCTCGCGAGCCGCGGGCGGGCAGCCGCCCCGGCCGGCCCGCACCCGCAATCGGTTCATCCAGAGGAGACCGCGCCCCATGAGCACCAAGCTGCCCAAGGCGTTGATCAAGGAATTGGACGAGTTGATGCGCCAACTCTTGCGCGGGAACGCCGATGAGCGTGGTACGGCCATGACCCGCCTGCTAGCGTTCGAGCAAGCCGGCAAGATCTCCCTCGGCCTCCTCACCGAGATGGCGGAGAATTCCAATCCAACCGCCGCAATGTATGCCATCGGAGCCCTGGGCCGCAACGGGCACTCGGACGCCGTGAAGCAACTGCTCGCCCTCGCCTCCCGTCACCGGGAGGGCAATCCGCTCCTGCTCGAAACCGTAGTGGACGCGCTGGGCGAAGCCGGTTCGAAGGCCGCCACACCGGTGCTGCTCGGTCTGATCGGAGCCGGCGGTTCCTGGAAGAACCGGCTGATGGGGAAAATCTCCCGCCGCAAGGAATCGTCCGGCGCCAACGAGGAGCGGTTCCGGGCCTACATGCTGCTGCCCGTCATGCGGGCCATCGAGAAGATCGGAGACCCCAAGGCCGCCGAGGCGATCGGCGATTTCCTGGAACACAAGGACCCCCTGGTACGCTGCCACGCCATCCGTACCTTCATGAATTCCGGTGTGGCCTCGCGCAGCCAAACGCTGCAGAAGCTCGCAGACAGCGACCCCATCGATATCGTGAAGGAACTGGCGGCAATCGCCGTCTCCAAGCTCTCCCCGCTCCCCGAGCACCTCAACAATTAGGCTCTATCCGAAAGTTGCGGGCCGCCCCTTCCCAGCCGCCCGCTGTGCGGGCTCCTCAGGAAGGCGGCCTGGTTCGAGCGAGCGGCGCGCGCGATTCGATGCCCTGCCGGGCGGCACTGCGGGCGGCCATCCGAACGGAGCCTACCCGCCCACGACGGTTTTGGCACAGCGGAATCCCACGTCGGGCCACCCCAGGTTGCGCTTGCTCGATCCGCGGAAATAGGTCAGGGCGCTCCTGGCGTTCTGGGCCCACGATCCGCCACGTACCACCCGCTCCTTGTTGAAGGCGGAATTGTTGGCTCGGCTGCCCGGGTAGGGCTTGAACACCTCGTTCACCCACTCCCGCACGTTGCCGGCCATGTGCCGCAGTCCGTAAGGGCTCACGTCCTTGCCGGACTCGAAGACCGAATCCGGGCCCTTCTTGCCCGATTCGCGCGTGACGCTGTACCCCAACACGAACGTCTTGCCCTCCCAGGGGTAGTTTTGGCCGCCGGTGCCCCGGGCGGCCTTCTCCCACTCCGCCTCGGAGGGCAGGCGCCCGCCCAGAAAGCGGCAATAGTCCCGGGCGTCGTCCCAGCTCACTCCGGTCACCGGGCGATCGCCCCGCCCCTGGGTAAAGGCGTTGTTCACCCACCCCACCGGCGCGCGGTGATTGCGCTGGACGACGAATTCCCGGTAGTTGCGGTTGGAGACCTCCGTCAGGTCGATCAGGTAAGCGTTCAGGTTGACGCGCAACGCAGGCTGCGCTTCCGCTGGACCGCCGTTCGTGCCCTGGATGAAGGCCCCGCCCTCGACGAACACCATGCCCGGCGGAACGTCCTTCGGGGCGGAGGGCCGACGGGTGGCGCCGATCTGATCGGCGTCGGGGCTCCGCTGATCGACGCGGAGGATGGCCGCCCAGACGAACTTGCCCGTGTGAATATCCGTCATCTTGAAGTCGGCCACCACCTGCCCGTTGTCCAGCTTGAGGGTGCCGTTGATGAATGCCTGCACCCCATACAACCCGCCCAGTTCCGCGGCGCTCTCTTCGTCGAAGTAGACCTCCTGGTTCAGCGCCTGCTCGCCGAGGATCAGCTTCAGGTTGTCCCGGTCCACCACCTTAAAGGTGCCGTCCTGAGTGATCAGCACCGTCAGCAGATCGATCACCTCGTTCTCGGAGATGTCCGTGTTCGACCGGAAATCCCAGAAGCTGATCGTCTTAATCTTCGCCCGCTTCAGGCGCGGGCTGTCCTTCATCGAGGCCACGATGCCCTCGCCGAGGCGGATGACGATGGACGCGCGGCGGGAGAGCCCGCCTGCCAGCGGAATGGCGTCGGCCCAGGCGATCGAGGAATTGCGCACGTCGATCGCCTTGAGCACCAGCACGCTCTCGTAGAGGCTCCCGTAGATGAACAGGTCCACTCCCGCCAGCTTGCCCAGGGTCTTATACTCGTCCGCCGAGACCACGTCGGAAAGTTGGAATTGCTGCTCTTTGAGGATGCGTTTCAGTTGCGACCGGTTGATCACGTCCAGCTCGAGCACCGTCTGCAGAATCTTGGTCGTGGCGTAGTCGATCACCTCGGCTACGTCGATATCCGCGCGGCGCGTCGTCCGGATCTGGGAGAAGGCCACGGTCTTGTACAGGCTGCCCTTGCCCCGCAGGTTGACCAGGGATTGGGCGATACGCTCCGCGATCGCCTCGGTGTCGGCCCCCACCGCCGCGCCGGGAAGCCCCAGGCCCAGCACCAGCAGCGCCGCCGCCAGCCGCGTCCGCAGCCACCCACAATGTAGAATCATGCGCCCACTCTACCCGGACGGATCGGACAGGTTCACCGAGACCACCTTCGAGACCCCGGCCTCCTCCATCGTAATTCCGAACAGGAGGTTACCCGATTCCATCGTTCGCCGATTGTGGGTAATGATAATAAATTGCGTGCGATCTGTCATGCTTTGCACCATCCGGTTGAAGCGGCCGACGTTCGCATCGTCCAACGGCGCGTCCACCTCGTCCAGAAGACAGAAGGGGCTGGGCTTGATCAGGAAGAAGGAAAAGATCAGGGCGATGGCGCACAGCGCCTTCTCGCCGCCGGAGAGCAGGGAGAGGGTCTGCAGCTTCTTGCCGGGGGGTTGCGCCTCGATATCCACCCCCGCCAGGAGCAGGTCCTCCGAATCGGTCAGCACCAGCCG
>JAPUJL010000112.1 GCA_027296185.1 SAR324 cluster bacterium
AAGCGTTCCCATCGCGGGTCGCAGCGCCGAGTTGGATGCTTTGGAGCAAGCATTGCAGAAGAGCTGGGAGTCGGCGGTATGGGAAACGGAAGCGGCTCGTCCGGGAGCAATGAACGGGCTCACGAGCGGCACTCGATCAACGAGCAGAAATTCATCACCCTGGGCCGGCGGAACATCCTGGTGCAGGACATCTCCTGGGGCGGGATCTGCTTTTTCGCCGGAGAGCCATATCACTCCAAGCAGACCATTCACGCCGGAGACGGGGGCATCCAGGTGGAAATCGAGGTGGTCGGCTGCGACGAGTCGCCCGCGATGGCCGTCGATCCGGCCTACCCCTTCCGTGTCCGCGCCCAATTCCTCGCCAAGCCCGACGACCCGGGCATCGAGCGGCTGATGGACTTCGTGTTGGATTGACGAGCGTGGAAAGCCGCCCACCCGTTCCGCCGTTCCGCCCTGCCTAGACAAAATCGTCCGGCATCGGCTTGAACTGGCAGCCCTCGACGAAGATGTCGAAGAAATCTTCCGTGGTTTCCAACTCGACGTGCTCGATGGTGGCCACGAGGGCCTCGATGCGCCGGCGCATGGGCACGGAGAGCAGCAGGATCGTCGCCCCTTCCAGCGCCGCGTTGCCCACCTTCACGATGCGCTCAATCGGCAGGTTGGCCAGGAAGCCGATGCGCACGGCGTTTTCCACGTCGATGTAATTGGCGAAGCCCCCGGCCAGGGATAGCTTTCCGATCCGCTCCAGGGGAAGCCCGTAGCGCCGGAGGACGATGTACTGGCCGCAGAAATTGGCCGACTTGGCCTGGGCCAGGGCGCTGATGTCGGCCCGGGAAAGGGTCATGCCCCGCTCGGGGGCGAAGGGAAATTCCATGGCGCCATCGGAGAGCACCCCCAGCTCGTTCATGCCCCCGGTGCGGCGCAGCTCGGCCAGCAGGTCCACCAGCCCGGAGCCGCAGATGCCCTGCACCTCCGCGCCGTCGATGGTTGCGGTGCGCACGGCCCCATCGCGGATTTCCACCGATTCCACCGCGCCGGGATATCCCGGCATGCCGTGGGCGATCTCGCCGCCCTCGAACGCCGGCCCGGCGGGGCAGGACGCGGCCAGCATGCGGCCCGGCTGGCCGACCACCACTTCCGTGTTGGTGCCCACGTCGACCAGCATCGCCGGCTCGGTGGCCTCGTCCATCCCCACCGCGAGCAGCCCCGCGGCCACGTCGGCGCCGACGTGACTGCCGATCAGCGGCCCGCCGTAAACGCTTCCGCGGCCGCCGATGCGCAGTCCCAGCGCCTTGGCCTCCACGGTCAGCGCGGTGGTGGCGCGCCGCCCCTCGCGGAATTCGGTTTCGATCGTGGAGCGGTAGGGCGTCTCGCCGATGGGCGCCACGTCCAGGCCGAAGAACAGGTCGCGCAGGGTGGCGTTGCCCACGGCGGCCACCTCGTAGATCTGGTGGCGGCTGATCCCCAAGCTGCGCGTCATCTCGCCGATCTCGAAGTTGATGGCGGCGAGCATGACCTTTTGCAGCTCTCCGCGGTGCGGCCCGCTGTCGTAGGAGATGCGGTGCATCACGTCGCTGCCGCCGAAGCGCTGGGGATTCTCGAAGGAGGCGGTGTGCAGGGTGGCGCCGGACTCCAGGTCCACCAGGTTCATCGCCACGGTGGTGGTGCCCAGGTCGATCGCCAGCCCGAGGATGCGCCCCCGGTAGCGGCCGATGGGTTCTCCGCCGAGCAGCACCTGCCCCCCCCGCCGCTCCACCAACGGCTCCGGCGTCACCGGGCGGTGGATCGCGTGGGTCAGGATGCGCGGCTGACGGCGGAGCACCGAGAACTCCACCTCGGCATCGGCATCCGCGACGCGCGCCTGGCACGCCAGCCGATAGTTGCCGCGGAGGAACGCTTCCGCCTCCGTCGGTGAAGTCAGCGCCGCGGTACCCCGCTCGATCTCGACGATGCACTCGTGGCACTCCCCACTCCGCCCACAGGAGGTGGGGACGCGCACCGCCAGGTCGTCCGCGTAGTCGAAGATGGTCTTGCCCGCGGCCAGCTCCAGCCTGCGGCCGCCGTGAATCAGCGTGCCCATGAACGGATCGTGCGGTGCCGCCGATGAGGCGGCGAAATCGGGAATGTGTCGGGCCGGGTCACGAGGCGAGCAGCCGGTGCGGGTGGGTCGCGGAATCGATGGAAATCGGCGGAGATGGGTGGCGCGGGAGCGGCGTCACTCCTCCCAGGCGGGACGGTAATCCAGGTCGTCGCTCCCGGTGCAGGGGTACAACTCCCCCTCGGGCACGGAGCGATCCTGGTTGCGGCAGCCGAAGTTGGCCGTGCAGCGGTCTTCGACGTTCTTGTACGGGCAGCGCCATTGGGACACGTCGGTGACGGTCTTCGAGATACCCGAGAAAATCTCGTGAAGCCGGGCCACGCTGGACCGGTAACGCTCTTTGTTCAGCTTGCCGCTCAAGGTCACTGGCCTCGCTGGGGCGATCGGCTGCCGGGCCATTGGGGCGGGCTTCCCGGCCGCTGGTGGGGTATGGGCATCACTTGCTCACGGGCAGGGGCGCGGGTTCCACGGGTTCTTCGCCGGCGATCAACCGCTTGGCGAGATCGACGCAGGCGATGGCGTCCTTGCCGTAGCCGTCGGCGCCCATGTCGTCGGCGAATTCCTGGCTCAGGGGCGCGCCGCCGACCATGATCCGCACCTGATCCCGCAGCCCCGCCTCCTCGATGGCCATCACCGTCTTGCCCATGTTGGGCATGGTGGTGGTGAGCAGCGCCGACATGCCCAGCAGCTGTGCGCCGTGCTCCACTATGGCCTCGATGAACTGGTCGGGCTTGGTATCCACGCCCAGGTCGTGGACGGCGAAGCCGGCGCCCCGGAGCATCATGATGCAGAGGTTCTTGCCGATGTCGTGCAGGTCTCCCTTTACGGTGCCCATGATGACCGTCCCGACGGGCTCGATGCCCGACTCGGAAAGGATCGGCTCGATATGGACCATGCCCGCCTTCATGGCGCGGGCCGCCACCAGCACCTCCGGCACGAAGATGATGTTATCGCGGAATTTGACCCCCACGATCGACATGGCCGAGATCAGGCCGCCGTCCAGCACCTCATCGGCGGTGAATCCGCTGTCCAGGGCCTCCTTCGTAAGCCGCTGCACATCGTGATGGTTCCCGACGATCAGGTTGTAGGCGATGTCGTGCAGGATGGGCGCGGTATCCTCGAACTGCGCCCGGATCCGCTCGAGTTCCTTGGGATCGGTGACGAAGCCCAGTTCCTGTTCGAGCCCCCCGTTGTGAATCGGCATTCGTGAAATCTCGGTGTTGTTTAGCGGCGTCGCCGCCCCTCATCGCGGGTACGCGCAAATTCGGATCGTCGTCTCGACCGGAACCTAGGCCCGCGCCTCGTGCCATTCCTTGACCGCGCGGGGGATTTCGATCAAATTTTCCAGCTTGGTGGACAGGGGGATGGCGCACTCGGGGGCGATCATCTGCACGCCCGCTTCCAGGCAGCGCACCACCTCGGCCCGCACCTCCTCGGGTCCGCGGGCGTAGAGGGTCTCCGGATTGTTGACGTTGCCCACCAGGACGATCTTCCCCTCCACGGCGTCCATCGCCTCCTGGGGATCGTTCTTCGAATCGAAGTGGAAGGCCGCCATGCCCGTGTCGGCGATGTAGGGCATGCGGTCCAGGGTGCGGCCGCAGATGTGCAGGATCAGCGGAACATCGAGCCGCTCGACCATTTCCCGGTGAATGTCCTGCAGGAAGCGCCGGTAGTATTCGCTGCTGACCAGGTCGCCCGTGGCATGATCGGGGAAGGTGAGCGCATCCGCGCCCGCGGCGATCTGCGCCTGGCCGAAGAGCACCGAGATCTCCTTCAACTTGTGCAGGCACTCCATGGTGCGCTCGGGGTCGTCGATGGACATGAGCAGGAACTTGTCCACGGCGAACACGTGGTAGGCCAGAGTCCAGGGCCCCATGGTCTTGCCGATCACCGCCACGTCGGGAAACTCCCGGCGGAGAATCTCGATGGCCTTCACGATCGTGACGTTGTCCGGGTGGTCGAGAAAACCCTCCGGGATTCGGATGTCGTCGGGTCCCTTCCAGATGGGATTGGCCATGCGCACGGTGGGCCAGTTGTCCTTCTCTTCCCACTGCATGTCGCAGCCCAGGGCCGAGGATTCCTGAATGATCGTGAAGTAGGGCATGATCGAGTCGAAGCCCAGCTCCGTGTGGCCCGTGGAGGCCAGCCGCGCGGCCAATTCCGGATCGCGGCAGGCGGCGGGGAACGGCGCATCCATCATGTCCATCAACTCCACCGTGGCCACGTTGGTCGGGTTGGCGCAGGGGGTGCGGTCCACTGGCTGTCCGTTCAGCGCTGCCATTACCCGCTCGCGGCAGGTCATCGTTTCGACGAGGGCCATGAGGATATCTCCTTGCGTTCCCGGATGGGCCGGCGCTCGGCCGGCCATTGCCAACCGAACAGGGCCGGCGGGGCGCCGGTCAGGTTTGGCTGAAGCCCAGGGTGCCGGTGGTCATCTGCCCGCGCATCGCCTCGGCTTCCATCATGCCTTCCACCGCGCTGATGTTGCGGGAATAAGGCAGCAGGATGCGCATCAGCTCGTCGTGGCGCTGACCGCAGGGGAAGACCACCTCGGTGTCGCTGATCTTGTCCATCTCCCCGTAGCGCATGAATCCCGCCACGACCATCCGCAGGCGCATGGGCACGTTGGGCGCTTCGCCCTCGGCGCCGATCTCGTAGACGTAGCGCTCCCCATCTTTCCGCCCCGTGGTGATGAGCTCGAGCTTACTCTTGGTGTCGCGAATGCGCATCTCGCCGGTGGGGGCGGCATAGTCCGGCGCCTTGCCCACCGCCTGGGTGAGCAGAAACTTGACCGGCCGCCGGTGGAGTTGCCCGCAGGGAGGGCGGAAGCGGTCGTGGGTACCCTCCACGGGTTCCATGCCCCCCAGGGTCACCATCTGATTCCGGATGTGCTCCATGCGCTCGGCCACCCCTTCCCGGCGGCTGAACGTCCAGACGGTACAGATGCCGTCCTTCAGGAAGAGCCCGACACTGATGTCGTGGAAATGGGAATCCATCGGGATCAACTCGAGGCAGTGCCCATACCGGCCGATTACCTCGGCCGGGCGTAGGGGCAACCTTGGTTCGGTTTGTGCCATCTCGACTCGTGGAATCCCGGTTTCGGGTTGCCCGGACGCGGGAATTATTCCCTCAGTGCCGCGTGGAGGGCGCGGATGTGGTCGGGCCCCGTACCGCAGCACCCGCCGACGATATTGGCGCCCAACTCTACCAGGGTCTTGAACCGCTCCGCCATGAACTCCGCCGTTTCCGGATAGACGATGCCGCCGTTCCGCATGACGGGAATCCCCGCGTTGGAATGCACCAGCAGGTAGCCGTCGGTGGCCTCGCGCATCTGGCGGAAGATATCGATCATGCGGTCGATGCCGTTGCCGCAGTTGGTGCCCACGATGTCCGCGCCCGCCGCCCGCAACTCCTCCGCGGCGCGTTCGGGGGTGATCCCCATCATGGTGAAGAACCCGCGGGGTCCCTGGTCGAAGGTCATGGTGGCGATAACGGTCAGGCCGGTGTTTTCCTTGGCCGCGCGGATGGCCAGCGTCGCCTCCTCCATGGCCGTCATGGTTTCCATTAAAACCGCCTCGGCGCCCCCCTCCTCAAGAGCCGCGATCTGCTCGGCGAAGGCGTCGTACATCTCCCCCTCGCTCACCTCGCCCAAAGGCTCCAGGAACTCGCCCGTCGGGCCCACCGAGCCTACCACGTGGCAGCCCGGGGGCGCCTGGCTGCGGGCGTGCTCGGCGGCGAGGCGGTTGAACTCCCGCACGAGGCCTTCGTGGCCGTACTTCTTCTGCATGAACTTGCTGCCGCCGAAGGAATTCGTCAGCACCAGGTCCGAGCCGGCATCGAAATAGGCCTTGGCCATGCTCCGCACCACCTCGGGATGGCTGGCGTTGAACTCCTCCGGGCAGCCCCCGGGCTCCAGCCCATGCTCCTGGAGGAAGGTTCCCGTGGCCCCGTCGGAGATCAGGGTCTCGCCCCGGGCCAGCCGGTCGAGAATGGTGGGATGTCCGGTTTCCGCTGTCGCCATGTCGATGTGCCGATAAGGATCGGGCCGGAAGCGATCCGGAATCCGCTCCGCGCCGCGCGGGGCCTTCAGCCGCCCGCTTCGCTCCAGTGATCCACCGCGCCGGGGCGGGGATCGCGCCGCCCCTCCCGCTCCAGTTGGCGGATGCGTTCCACGAAATCGCGGGGGAAGGCGCCGTTCAGCCGCTCGGCCTCGGCGTCCGCGGCCTCCTCGGCGCTGCCGTCGATTTCCCGCGGCTCGCCCCATTCCCAGGCGTCCAGGTAGCCGTCCGTGCCGCTGCTGCCGTCGAACATGGAGACCGCGTCCACACCCTGCTGAAACCGGCCGTCCAGGGGTTTGGAGACCCGCCCCGCCGCATCCTCGGCCTGCACCTGCACGGGAATCTCCTTCCAGTACATGATCCTAACCGTAGCCATCCGCCGCGCCGTTTCTCCCGCCGTTTCTCCCGCCGCTACTCCCACTGGCCGCCGCCGATGCTTGTGCGGCGGCTCACGCAACCGCCCTACCATGAATACGTGCCAAATCCGCTCGGGGCAAGTTCGGCGCGGGCTCTGCCGGTGCGCGCGTGAACTTTCCAGCCGGCGCCCCGGCTGGAGGCCTAGTCGAGCATCCGCCCATCCGTCTCAGTACTTGCCCAGCCCCGCCGCCTCCGCCGCCTCGCGGATGATGTCGAAGTTGCCTTCGTGGGTGGCGACGAATCTCGTGCGGGGGAACCCCGCGAGCAGCTTTTCGTCCCGCAATTCCAGGATCGCCTCACGCAGCCTATCGGAGAACCCGGCGCCCCATTCCGCGTCCAGGTCGCCGCGGATGGTCCAGTTGTAGTCGTGATAGCTGGGCGTGCGCCAGATCAGCCGCACCTCCTTCGGGTCCACCTTTCCCGCGCGCACCTGCCCATCCCAGACCGGGCAGGCCACGGCGCCGACCTGGAATTCGCCCGTTTTCACGCGGGCGATAGTGTCCCCATGATTCTTGCCGTAGTCCACCCGGCTGAAGATCTCCTCGGGCGCGCCTTCCAGGGCTCGCCGCACGAAGAACTCCGGCATCAGGCGTCCGGAAGTGGAAGGCTTCGGCCCGAACAGCATGGACTTGCCCGCGATTCCCTCGGGAAAGCGGCCGAGGGACGGCAACCCGGTGGACGGGTGGGCGATGAAGCACGAGGTGAAGCGGGTGTCCTCCACCGCCTGGGCGATCGGCCGCGCGCCGGGCACCGCCGCCCTGCCCCGCACTCCGGAGAACCCGCCCAGCCACGCCAACTGGGTGCGGCCTTCCTTGAACGCGCCCAAGGATTTGCCATAGGACTCCGTGTACAGGTACCGCACCTCGACTCCCAGCTTCGCCGAAAAATAAGCCGCCAGGGGCTCGAACCGCCGCCGGACGTCCCCCTCGTCCCGTCCCGGAATCGCCGAAAACACCAGCGGTTTGGCTGCCACGAGGGCCGCTCCCCCCAAGATCGCCACCAACGCCAACGCGATCCATTTGCTCATCCCGCCCTCCTCACGTTCGGGTTGAATCCACTTGGGATTCCCACACTCCATCCAGTCGAACCCCGGATTCTAGCGTACTCCGCGCCGCGCCGGAAGCGGGCGGGCCCTCGGGCGGCGCCGGGCTCGGGCCAAGGCGCGGAAGGAGAGCCCCCGCCGCGCCCGGCAGGCCCGCGACGAATCGAAAATGCGACAGCGATATGATATTATCCTTTTGCCTGGGGATCGGATGGGGAGACTCTAATGTCCCGACGGTACCTCACAACGTCGCCGGCCCCCTTTCACATTGAAACGCGAGCCTCCGGAACGGCACTCCAGCCTCGAGTCGCCCCGCGACTCCACCTTCTTCAGGACCAGAACTGCGCTCCGCGAACAACGAAATCTCGATGCATACAGAATCCGCCAAGGATATTCCCATGACGAGACTGTGTTCCCTGATTCTGGCGAGCTTATTGGCGCTTGCTGGGACGGCTTGGAGCCAGGAAAAGCCGATCGCGGCGCTTGGCCGGGTCGCGGTGCTGGGAGATATTACCGAAGGCGAAAAACGCATTATCGCCAATAGAATAGCGACTTTCCTTTCGCGAAG
>JAPUJL010000113.1 GCA_027296185.1 SAR324 cluster bacterium
CATCATCGAAGGATTTATCTACGTCTGGATCGCGATCATCGCGATCATCCCGGGTTTCATGATGACCGGGCTGGCGATGTGTATCCTCGGCACTGCGATCACTTACCTGGAAAAGCGCCGCTCCAGCGACACCCCGCAAAATTAGCCGCTTCCTGCCCCCCGCCCCTGCCCCCTGACACTATTCGGCGGGCCTCATGAGCCCCCCGCGCTCAGATCGATTGACGCATTCTGCCCTGGGCATTGGATGGCCCCGCGTTGTTCGCATTCCCAGCGGGACGGGCGTAGCGGTGCGTCCGCAAGCGAGCCTGCGTTTGGTGGCGCCGAGAGGTTGCGCCGGCGCGTGGAAAGTTATTGAAGGCTAGCGGATTTCCGGTGGGGGCGGGCGGGGAATGCTGTGGCGGGAGGGGCGATGGAGCTCGGTCAGGCGCAACCGGGGTGCGCCGGATCGGGCGCGGCGAATCGCGGCGGATCCCGAATGGCGGCGCTTTAGGGAGAGGTTTCCCGGCACCAGGGTCATCGGAGCGCTCGGGCTGTTGGGAACGCGCCAGACGTCCATGCCATCGGAAATTCGCCCCGGCACCCGCGACATGGCCGGGTGGGTACTGGCATTCGAGAGGAGATAGGCGGGGACACGGCGTTGAGTCTGGACTTGCGGGACGGAGCGGGGCTGACTATTGGCTGCATCGGCTGCTACGCCGGCATGTGGGGGGGCAGTGGTGCTGGTGAGGAGTACCCATCCCATGACGCCGCCGGCCAGTACCAGACCCGCGGCTCCGGCCAGGTGCGGCCGCTTGAACCAGGGCTTTCGCGTGCGTTCCGCGGCCTGAGCGCTCAAGCGGTGGGAAAAGGCCTCCCAGTTGGCCACGGTGCCGAAGCGCTGGGCGTCCTCCCGCTCCAGTTGACAGAAAATCGCGATGGACCTGGCCATGGACCGCCATTCGTTCCGGCACGCCGGGCATTGTCCCAGATGAGCTTGCCAGTCCCCCGACTGAAGCGAGTCGGCGTCATCCACGGCCAATTGGCGCAACATCGTCGTCTTCTCACAATCCATGGCTTGCCTTGTCTTGTTCGGATCGATCGCCGCCCACGATCGGATCGAGTAGCTTCTTGAGGCTGGCCCGGGCGTAAAAAAGCCTCGATTTGACGCTGCCTTCCGGGATTTCCAGGATTTCCGCGATCTGCGCGATCGGCAGATCCTCCAGGTAGTACAGGCTCAGGATCGCCCGATGATGGGGCTTGAGCGCCGCCAGTGAATGGTGAACGATCCGGCGCTGCTCCCCTTCAAGCAGGACCCGTTCCGGTGACGGGCCATGGTTGAAGATCATCAGCGTTGGCGGGGGGACCACCTCCTCGATGTCGCGATCGGCGATGCTCACCCAGCGCTTGGCTTTGTTGGCCTGACGTACCGCCTCGTTGACCGTGATCCGATAGACCCAGGTCTTGAAGGAGGCCTGCCCGCGGAACTTGGGCAGGTAGCGGTGAATCAGGAGAAAGACATCCTGGACGATGTCTTCCACCAGGCTCGCGTCCTTGACGATGGAATACGCCAATTTGGCCACATTCCCCGAGTGTTTTTTGAACAGGACCTCGAACGCTTCCGAGTTCCCCTTCAAGTGCGCCGTGATCAGGATCGCATCGTCGAGGTGGGACCACTCCTTTTTGTCTGCCGTCTCCTTTTTCGCCATACCGCGCCTGGTTCCAGTGACCACGAGGGCACCCGGTGGGGCTGAGGGACGGCTCCACGCCCGTCCCGATCATTGGAGTATCCCGGTGACTTTCCGTTCAATCGCCCTGGACGCCGCGTCAGGCCGGCCGCGGCCGATTCGTCCGCTTCCCCAATCGCGCGAGCGGGATCGGCGAAGTCACCGGTGGTTGCATCTTCCCCAGCGTTGCGCTATCCCGCTGTTATGGCAGGAAGATCGTTTTTGCCGGGATATGTGAGCCTTTGGGTCTTCGGGATCGCTTTCGGGCTGATCGAAGCTGCCGTCGTGGTGTACCTCCGGGAGATCATCGGGCCCCTGAAGACCGAGCTGTTTTCCGTTTTTCCCATCGAAACGCTGCTGGAACACTGGGTGTTCTCCGTCGAGCGCTATCGGGAGGCGGCGACCCTCGCACTCATGCTAGCCCCGGCCATTCTGTACAGCAATCTGCTCTTCGAGCGCGTGTTGGCCTATGTCATCGTGTTCGGCCTATGGGATCTGGCCTATTATGGCTTCCTGTACATCATCCTCGGATGGCCCGCTTCTCTGCTCACCTACGACGTGCTGTTTCTCCTGCCCACCCTGTGGGTGGCGCCGGTGATCTGTCCGCTGCTGGTGTCCCTCTCATTGGCGGTGTTCGGAAGCACTTATTTGTGGTTGGCACGCCGCCGCAGGCCCCGCTACCCCAAGCCAATTCAATGGATCGCCATGGGGGCCGGGGGGGTGCTCGTGGTGGCGGCCTTCATGGCCAATGCGGACTACTATTTGGCCGGTGGCATGCCGCCCCGCTTCGCTTGGATGCCATTCTCGATCGGGTACGGCCTGGCCGCCCTCGGCGCGGGCTACTTCCTGCTGCGCTACGCCCGCCAGCCCAAGACCCGATATACCTGACCGGCCGCCGGGAGCCCGCCCGGGCGTCTCGCTCAGCGCGCCGATACGGGCCGCGAAGCGGGCGGGTCGGGCACGCCGTAGCGTTGGGCGATGCGGCGATTCGCCTCGTCGATCTCGGCCACGTCGAAGATCATCTTGCGCCGCCCCTGGCCGGGCAGCAGTTCGATCACGTGAAAGGCGTCGGCCGGGTGCTCGATCGCCTCGCGGAAGCCGGCCAGGGAGGTCAGCGCGCGGCCGTTGGCGTGGGTGACGATGGCGTTGTCCAGATTCTGATAGCCCAAGTTGCTTTGATCGGGCAGCACCGTGCTGACGAACACGATCCGCTCCGGCGGCTTATCCGCCTCGCGCACGCTGTGCATGGCGTATTCGATCAGAAGGCGGCGCGGGGCACGCTCCTGCCAGTTGCTGCCCCAGGCCTGGAGGTAGCTCAGGGTCAACTCCTGGATCACCAGCCCGCCGAACACCTCGTAGTCGACCGGGTCATCGGAGGTGTAGGACGGGATGCGGTAATCCTCCGGCGTGAACCGGCGCCGGCGCAACTCCAACTGCATGATTTCGCCATCCCGCAGGATCACCGCCGGGAGCGTGGGTCCCAACGTCTCGTTGATCGCCAGGGCGAACAGCATCGGCCCGTAGATCGCGTGGGCGATGATGCCCTCCGGGTCGATCAGATGCTCTCCCAACTGCATCAGGATGTCGCCCTTCCGCAGCAGCCCCGAGCCCGTGCCGCCCGAGAAGACCTGGCGCACCAGCACGCCGGGAGATTCCTCCTGCAGTCCGTGGTACCGCCGCAGGGCCGCCTGGTTGAGCCGTTGCCAGGAGAAACCGCGGTGGGTGAATCCCTCGTAGGTTTGGCGTTGCGCCGCCTCGACGAACAGGGCCAGCAGCGGAGACGCCGTGGACTGGATTTCCTGATTGTTGTGGCTGGTGATGAGGCCCACCACGGCGCCCCGATCCGTCATCACCTCGGACCACCCCAGCCCCGCCATGTTGGTCGTGGCGCGCATGACGGGCATTTCCATGGTTCCGAACCGGGAGCGGGTGGTGCGCAAATCCACCACCTCGCCGGACCCCTGCTCGAAGCGGCCGTTGCTGCGCCAGCGGCTGATGATGAAGCGGTTTTGCTCGACGGGATCGGTGGAAAGCCGCATCGGCATGAGCCCGCTCCAAAATCCATCGTCGGTGACGCGGAGCATGGCCAGATCCAACTCGTAGTCCACCAGTATCGTCTCGGCCTGGTAATTGGGATAGCGCCCCAGCTTGCGCACTTCGATCAGCGTGGCGTCCTTGATCAAATCGGCGGTGGTGAGGAGCAACCCGTTGCCCACCACGATCGCATTTCCGCGCAACGTCTCCTCGGCGCCTCGATTCCACGGAAGGACGGCGTCGTGGGGCTGGTGGGCGACCTGCAGGCTCACCACGCCCAGATGCTCGGAACCTTGCTGGGCGTGTGTCGGCGGAACCGCCACCAGCAGCAGCGCGGCGATGGCCCCGATTCCGATTCCAACGGCATGCCTCAATGCACCCTCTCTTCCCTGCGAATGCCGTAGGTGCGCAGGATTTGGGAATGTGCCGCTTCCGCCTCGGCCCTGTCCAGGATGATGTGCCGGCCCCCTTCCAGGCCGATGACGTGGAAGCCGTTGCTCGAGGCGGACAGCGCATCGCGCAACGACCGAAGGTCTACGATCTCCTTGCCGTTGATCTCGCTGACGATCGAGTTGGTATAGCGGCGGTAGGCGCTGTTGACCGCATGGGGCAGCACGCGGCTGAGGATGATGGCGGGAGTCGTCTCCGCGTCGGGCTGTTCCGCCATCTTGAAGAAGTGGCTGTAGAGCAGGGGCCGGTTCGCGTTGACCCAGTAGTTGCCGAAGGTGCGCAGATACTCCTGGTCCAGCTTCATGAATACCAAGCCGGCGTAGATGACGTATTCGGGAAGCTCGTCGAAACGGCGGCGCATGCGGTCCGCATGGTCCAGCGGCTTGAGGGGAATGCGGAGCGTCAAGGGAGCGCGGTCCCGGAAGATCGACAGCTCCACCGATTCCCCGATCAACTTGTCCTCCGCCGCTTGTTCGAGGCCGAGAAAGTAGCCGTGGAACGGAATGGTGCCATCGTAGGCGACGGGCTGCCCGTCGATGGCGGTGATCACGTCTTCCGGCTGCACATAGTCGGAAGCCGAGGAGCCCGGCAGGACACGGTCCACCACCACCCCGGTGACGTCCGGGGGTAGCCCGAGATGCTCCCGGTAGCTGGTGTTGAACAGATTGGAGGTGACCAACCCCAGCTCCACGTAGCCGTCGTAGCGCCCATCCTCGATATCCCTGAGGAACCGCTGAATGACGGGGGTGGGGATGAAGAAACCCACGT
>JAPUJL010000114.1 GCA_027296185.1 SAR324 cluster bacterium
CCCGATAGCGCAAACCCCAGGATTACGTTCCGCCCGCCCCCGCTGCCCCAAGCCGGGGGAGGCGATCTTCCCGCAGCGGTGGCCCCCAAAGATATGCAACGTCGAATTTTTTGGGTTGTTCGGCTACGATGCCCGTTCATCTGTATTTGGTGCATAATACAGGGTCGATTGAGGCTCGCGCAATCGGGCCGCCTGCCCGTCGATCTTTCCCAAAGTGTCTCGATTTCAAAGTTTTCCCGCTCGTTCGGCGGGGAGTCGTGGAGAATAACCGATGAATGAGATGGTGTTCACCTCGGAGAGCGTGACCGAGGGCCATCCCGACAAGATGTGCGACCAGATTTCCGATGCCGTGCTGGACGCCATGCTGGAGCAGGACATCCACAGCCGCGTGGCGTGCGAGGCGTTGACCACCACGGGCTTGATCATGCTCGTGGGAGAGATCACCAGCACCGCCCATGTGGATTTTCAGGAGTTGGTGCGGGGGGTGGTGCAGCAGATCGGTTACGACAGCAACGACTTGGGTTTCGATTACCGCACCTGCGCGGTGTTGGTGTCCATCGGCAAGCAATCCCCCGACATTGCGCAGGGGGTGGACGAGGACAAGGGCTTGTTCGAGGAGCAGGGCGCCGGCGACCAGGGGCTGATGTTCGGCTATGCCTGCGACGAGACCGACGAGCTGATGCCGGTGCCGATCATGCTGGCCCATCGGTTGGCCGAGCAGTTGGCCCACTTGCGCCATTCCGGCGAGATTCCCTACCTGGGGCCGGACGGAAAATCCCAGGTCTCGGTGCGCTACGTGGACGAGCGGCCCGTCGCGCTGGACACGGTGGTTATTTCCACCCAGCACGCCGCGGACGTGACCCGGGCGCAGCTGGAGAGCGACGTGCGGGAGAAGGTGATCAAGCCCATCGTCCCCTCCCAGTACCTGAACGAGAAGACCCGCTACCTGATCAACCCCACGGGGCGCTTCGTGATCGGCGGTCCCCAGGGCGACGCCGGGCTCACCGGCCGCAAGATCATCGTCGATACGTACGGCGGCATGGGCCGCCACGGCGGGGGCGCGTTTTCCGGCAAGGATCCCAGCAAGGTGGACCGTTCCGCGGCGTACATGGCCCGCTACGTGGCCAAGAACGTGATCGCCGCCGGCCTTGCTCAGCGGTGCGAGGTGCAGTTGGCCTACGCCATCGGATACGCTGAGCCGGTCTCGGTGAAGGTGGATACCTTCGGTACGGGCACCATCGACGAGAATAAGATCGGGGCCATCGTACGCGAGTACTTCGATCTCCGGCCCGCAGGGATCATCAAGAGCCTGGACCTGCTGCGGCCGATCTACCGGAAGACGGCCGTCTATGGCCACTTCGGCCGTAATTTGCCAGAATTTACTTGGGAGCGAACGGACAAGGCGGAAGGGCTCCGCAGCGCCGCGGCCGGGTCGGCCTGAACGTTCCCGCGCGGGGTGACGCGACAGGCGGGAACCGAACGGGTCTTATGAAAATCGATCACGTCGTCATCACCAACAAGCTGGGGCTCCATGCCCGGGCGGCGGCCAAGCTGGTGCAGCTGTCGAATCAATTCAGCGCGGACATCGTCCTGGAAAAGGACGGGCAAACCGCCGACGCCAAAAGCATCATGGACGTCCTGATGCTCACGGGCACCAAGGATTCCCGCCTCAAGGTCTCCGCGGAGGGGAAGGACGAGGCGGCGGCGATCAGCGAGGTGGTGGGCCTGATTCAGGACAAGTTCGGCGAGGGCGAATGAGCGGGGCTCCCCCCATCGACGGGGAGACCCGGCTCTACGGCATTCTGGGCCACCCGGTGAGCCACACCATCTCGCCCCCCATGCACAATGCCGCCTTCCGGGCGCTGGGCCACAACGCGGTCTATCTGCCCTTTCCGGTGCCTCCGGAGCGGCTCGAGGCGGCCGTGGCGGGGTTGCGCTCGGTTGGGGTGCGGGGGCTCAATGTGACCGTGCCCCATAAGACCGCGGTGGTTCCACTGCTCGCCGAGTTGACCCCGGCGGCGCGGGCGATCGGGGCGGTGAATACCCTCCGCCTCGATACCGGCGGGTGGTGCGGCACCAACACCGACGGCACCGGGTTCATCCTCTCCCTGCAACACGACCTGGGCTGGCGTGCCGAAGGCAAACGCGTGCTGATGCTGGGCGCCGGCGGATCGGCCCGCTCGATCGGCTGGCACCTGCTTCAGGAGGGCGCGGCGCGGCTGACCATCGCCAACCGCACCCCAGCGCGGGCGGTGGCCCTGGCCGACGCGCTGGCGCGGGATCCCGGCGGAACGGTGGAATGCCTTCCCCTGGACGGGTTGGCGGGCGCCGCGCCCGACCTGTTGGTCAACACCACGACGGTGGGCATGGGGGACGGCCGCGCCCCGGCCGACCTGGCCCCAGTGGGGGTGCGGGAGGCGGTGATCGACATCGTTTACGCCCCCCCGGTCACGCCGCTGCTGGAGCAGGCCCGCGCGTTGGGCCTGGCCCATACGAATGGGCTGGGCATGCTGCTCTATCAGGGCGTGGCGGCCTTCGAGTTCTTCACCGGCGCCGAGGCACCGGTCGAGGCGATGCGGGCCGCCCTGGAAGCCGCCTTGCAGCCGCCGGAGCGCTGAACACCCGGCGCCTCCCCCGGCCGTTCAATCCGCAACGGGCACCCGCCCCATTTCTCCGGGTCTGTGGGCGCCGCCGCATTGCAATCGGCCCGGCATGATCTAGACTAATCCGGACAACGGGGCGTCCGAGCGTCCCCCCGCAGCGGAGCCCAGCAGCCGTTCCGCTGCGCCCTTCCCGTCCTCCCGAATGGAATTCGTCGCGCCATGAGCAAAGGGAAGTTCGTCATGGCCGCCATCGCGATCTGGGCGGTGTTCCAGGTGTCCTTCACCGGCGCCTTGGTGCATCTGGAGCGGCAGGACGGCTTCTGCATCGCCTGCCACTTGCACGAGCAGAAGGACCGCGACATGCATGCGCCCGCCCGGGAGATCGGGCAACTCACGGCCCTGCACTTCGAGAAGGGCGTGGGGTGCGCCGATTGCCACCGGGAGCCCGGACCGCTGGGGCGGGTGATCACGCTCTACACCCTGGGGGTGCGGGATGCGGCGTCCTACCTGTTCACCGACTTTCGGGAGCCGGAGCGGCTCACGACCCACATAAAGAACGGCACGTGCATCGAATGCCATGCCGAAACCCTCGCCCGGGACGGCAATCCGGATTCCTACCACGGCACCCGCGTCCACAATGACCGGCAGGACATCCGCTGCACCACCTGCCACCTGCATCACCGCCCGGGCGACCCGGAATTTGCGTTCATCGAGCTGACCGCGTTCGAGGCGGGCTGCGCCTCCTGCCACCAAGGGCTGTTCCCCGATGCGATTCCGGCGCAGCTTCTCGCCCCTGCCACCGGCGAGCTGTCCGAGATGCGCTCCCGATTGCAGGAGAAAGGCGTGTACATAGAAAGGGGCCAGGCCATCCGCCCGCCCGCCCGCGGGGCCGCCGATTGAACCGCATAAGCCTTGGCGGACCCGTCACCCCGCGGCTTCCCGGCGCGGGAACCCAGCCGCCGCCCAAAAGGCTCTGGGGGCCGGTTGGCAGCAGGCTTGGCTCCCGGAGTACCGCCGCGGGGCGAGCCGGATTAAGGAAAAGTGCGTCTCCGCATTGACGCGGTAGATCATTTGGGTTTAGCGTGGGAATAGGCAAATCTTCGGCGCTGCATGGGGTGTGGCGCTTTCCCGATTCGTTCAGATTCCGCGGCACGTATAGCTGATGCGAGTGCCCTGACATCCGGAGCCAGGTTGGCAACCAAAAAACCCCTGGGCGTCCGCGTCCTGGTGGTCGACCCTTACCCGGCCACGCGTGTGCGGCTAAAGGACACCCTGCGCGGGGTCGATTTCGTCGAGGCAGTGGGGGAGAAGTCCAACGCGGGAGGGCTCGTGGAATTCCTGGGCGAGACCCCCTTCCACATCGTGATGATCGATCAGGACCCGGGCGACGGGGCGAACGTCTTCGAGGTGGTGCAGGAGCTCAAGCGCCATCCGTCCGGCAAGAAGACCCACTTCATCCTGGTCTCCGACAACGTCAACGAGGGGCTGGTGGAGCACGGCAATGCGGTCGGCATCCGTGGCTTTCTCTCCCGTCCCTTCGACCTGAGTACCGTCGAGAAGTCCCTGCGCACCGCAGTGGCCGCGCCCGCCGCCGCGCCGGAGGGGCTGAAGGAGACCCTGGCCAAACTGCGCCAGGTTTCGCTCTTCTCGGGCTTCTCCGATACGGAGTTGGTGCGGCTGCTAAAGATTTGCAAGTCCCGCAGCATCGCCTCGGGCCAGCACGTCTTTCACGAGGGCGACAAGGGCGATTCGCTGTACGTCGTCGTGGCGGGCCAGGTGGACATCACCAAGATCAGCGATGGGCAAACCCGTGTGCTGGTGAGCATGCACCCGGGCGATTGCTTCGGCGAGATGGCCATCATCGACGATTCCCCCCGCATGGCGGATGCGGTGGCCGGCGGTTCCGGCTGCTCGACCATCGAGGTAAGCGCCTCCATCGTCAACGACAGCGAGGACATGATCTCCCTCAAGCTCGTCCGCCAGATCGCCATCCTGCTTTGCAAGAAGCTCCGCGCCCAAAGCCAACGCTAGGTTTCGCCTCGCCGTCCGGCGAGGTCGGCGCCTCAAGCCTCAGTCCCCGATCCGCAGGCGCCGCGCGGCTACTGGCTCGCGAGGGGTTCAGTGCGCTGAATGACGAACCGGAAGCCCTCCAGCCACGAGGGCTCGGGGCCGAAGGGGAACTCCACGGCGATGCGCTCGGGAACCAGGATTATCCCCCGCAGCGCCAGGTGATCGGGATTGCCGTAGAGGGTGTAGCGGCCGGGCGGGATGCCTTCCATCACCACCGTGCCGTCCCACTCGATAAGCGCCGTGGTGATGCGCACACCCAGATCGTTCTCCAACACCAGTTCCAGCCCCTCGGCGGGCGAGGTGGCGTGACCCTCCGGGTCGACGACGGTGGCGATGAGCCCGCCGCCGGGCACAACGGGGATATCGATCCGGGCCATCTCGCCGGACCGCACCCGGAAGCGGGTGCGCTGCCGTTCCGGCAGGAACAGCGCGTCCATGGTCAGCATGTCCAGCTCGAGGGCTACGGTGCCGGTGGTGGGCAGCCCCCAGCCGCGGAAGCGCCCCTCGCCGTCGCTGGTCATGCCGCTGATGCCGGGGGCGAAGATCCCCACGTCGGAGAGGGTCTCCTCGCCGGGCTGATGGATGCCGTCGCCGTTGGTGTCGAGAAACACCACGCCTTCCACACCGCCCCGGGGGAACATTTTGGGCGGCAGCGCCTCGAATCCCGGGTCACCGCCCACGCGGAACGGCGCCGACCAATCCATCTTCACCAGCCAGCGGTTCTCGCTGTCCACGGTGCCGGAGAGGCGGATGTTGTTGGAGAAGAGGTAGCCCAACCCCCCGGTATAGAGATCGTCCTGATTCGTCGCGTTGGCGTAGGAGGCCTGGTAACTCCAGGGGGAGCCCACGAGGAACGTCTTCTGGTAAGTCACCTGGATGCTGTCCGTCTGGTTGCCGATCAGGTCGCGGCTGCCAAGCAAACGCGCCGTGACACTAGTCAGCGAATCGAGGCGGTAGGTCGATAGAATCCCCGCCACGTCCAGCCCTTCCTCGGGCAATTCGGGCTCCTGCCAGCGCGCCACGCTCAAGGTCAGGTTCACGTCGAGGTTGGCCATCAGCCGGCGGTCGAAGCGGCCCTCGGTCTCCTGGAGCAGCCGCTGCTCCCCGAAGTCCGTGGCGCGGTGGGTGAGGGTGGTGTTGATGGCGAAGACCCGCGTGCGCCCCACGATCTCTTGGGTGCTGAGCTCCTGTTCCCGTACGCTGAACCCGAAGAAGCGCCGCCGGGCCGGGGGCCGGTACTCGTCGTCGTAGGTGCGCTGCTCGAGGCTGAGCGAGCCGAACTCGAAGGTTTGCAGGACGTTCCAGCGCGTGGCGCCGAGGGCGGTATCGTCGCCGTCCTGGGCCCGCTCCCCCAGTAGCACCAGGAAGGAGAACGGCCGCACCAGGAAGAACGCCCCCTGGGTGGTAAACTCGTCCAGGGTCTCGACGGAGTCGATCCGAAAGTCCCTCAGCTGTAGGTAGTACCCGCCCAGGGTGAGCCAGTCGATCACCCCGTAGCGCACCTCGGCGCCCTGCACCTCGTGGGGGAAGGGATTGTTCACGGCCTTTCCAGCGCCCCCCTGGAACGACCAGGTGCCGCCCGCGAGCATCTTTTCCTGGGCCGTCACGCGTTGAAACTCGATCAGCCGCCGCCCGTCGGGGGTGAAGATCTGGATTTCGAACAGGCTTTCTTCCGAATCGAGGGGAATGTTGTCGAAGCGGTACAACCCCGAGCTGTCGACCGTGGTGAAATCGATCAGCACCCCCCGCCGAAACAGGTCCACCTGGGAGCCGATCGGTGCCGTGCCGATCAGCGTCGAGCCGCCGAAGAGGTTGCTGCGCGCCCCCTCGTAGGCGCTGACGCCCCGGAAGGCGATGCTGGAGAGTACCAGCGGCGAGAAGAAGGTGTAGGTATCGCCCAGGGTCAGGCCCCGGTCGCCCCGGTCGTTGTAGTAGTCCAGCCGCACATAGTCTTCCCGCAGCTCGTCTTCCTGCCCTTCGATCCGGTTGGCGGTGACCGAGTAATCCAGATCCCCTTTCAGGAACCGGTGCACCCCCTGCAGGTTCAGCCGCAGGGAATCCGGCGTAGGGTCCGCCACCGCGGCGGTGGTGTTAATCTCGAACATCCCCGCGTCGAACCAGGGCACGTCCCGCTCCATCACGCCCTCCCCCTCCTCGGACTCCTG
>JAPUJL010000115.1 GCA_027296185.1 SAR324 cluster bacterium
GGCCCTCGGCTCCGCGTAATCCCGCAGAAGAGCCCCGGCTGGGCACAGGCTCGACCGGTCAAAATCGAGCGTCCGGTCCTTATCCCATTCGCCCTTGGTAAGCAATTTGCCCGGCAGCGTGGGTGATGCCCCGCGCCTGCCGGAGCGCCGCCGAGGGGAACGGAGGGCGAGCGGCGCCGATTTTGCCGTGGCACCCCGAATCGTGGGATGGTAGGTTTTCCGCAAGAAGCGGGTCCGCGGGAGAACAGCGGACCCATGGCGAAGACATCCAACGCAAGCGAAGAAGAGGATTCGATGAAGCGAAGAACGTACGTCCTGGTTCCGGCTCTGGTGGGATTCGCATTGGCCATGGGCACGACCGCCTGGGGACAGGCCCAAGCCCATCTGGATCATGTGCAGACCAGTTGGAAAGACACGCCGGGGCAAGTGGGGCTGGTGACTATTCTGGAAGAGGAAGCCAAGATCGCGGCCCAACACGCCAAGTTCGCGGCGAGCAACACGGAAGACTTCGACAACGTGAAGCTTCACACGCCCCACGTGCAGCACGCCATCGACCCCGGCGTCGTGGCGCAAGGACCCGGCAAGGGCTACGGCCTCATCCGGGCGGCGGAAGGGGTCATGGCTCACATGGACTTCGCACGTAACTCCCCCGATGCCAGCGGCAGCACCAAAACCCACGCCGAGCACGTCATTCGCTCCGCCAAGAACGTGGTCCGGTGGGGGCACGAGATCGCCACCCAATCCAGTTACATCATCGGGGGCACCTCTGAATTCTCGGCCGGGTTCTATGCCGAGGAAATCGTGAAAATGACCGGTTGGATCCTCAACGGAAGGGACGCCGATGGAGACGGTCAGATCAGTTGGCAGGAGGGAGAGGGCGGCCTGGCCCAGATCAAGCAGCACCTGGGCTTCATCCAACAGTAGACCGGGATCAGGCTCCCCAGTCGCTCGTACATTTCCGGCGTGCCCCGTCCGGAGGCGCGCCGCCGTTCCCCCGCCACCGGCCTCCCGAATCGTTCGGGGCCCGCCGGCGGCGCCGGGCACAGCCCCACGGGGTGACCGTGGCTGAGCGCTCCGCGCCAATCGAGGGGGATTCGCTCCCACCCGGTGCTCGGTCCGGCGATTCGCCGGCAGGCGCTGCGGACTCCGCACCGCACCGGTTCGGCCGTCCGGTAACGCAACCCCGCCTGGCGCCGGCGCGCCGCTTTCTGGGGGACCACGCCGCCACGCTCCTGCTGGGGCTGCTGGCCGGCGCATCGGTTCCGGCGGCGTGGCTGGGCGGAATTTACCGCACCGGCGGAGCGGACACACTGGCGCTGCTGGTCCAGGGCGCCCTGTTCAACGCCTTCCTGCTGGCGCTGTTCCTGGACCTCCGGGAGCGCGCCCAGCGGCGGCGGCGGAGCCTGGAGCGGCTACAGCGGGAACTGCGCTACTTCCGCACCTGGAGCGGCGAGGAAGGCATGTTGCGCAAGGTGGGCCTCATCCGCGACCTCAACGCCCTGGGGGCCGTTCCGGAAGACCTTCAGCAGGCCGCCCTGCCCGGGGCGGACCTGGGCGGAGCGCAGCTGCAGGGGGTGCCGCTCCGCGAAGCGGACCTGCGCGGCGCCAACCTGCAAGGCGCCCGGCTGGACGGGGCGGATCTGTGGGGGGCCGACCTCGCCGGTGCCAATCTGACCCTCGCCACCCTCACCGGTACGAATTTGCGCGGCTGCAACCTGCGGGACGCCGTGCTGCCCAAGGCCGATCTGGCCGGCGCCAACCTGCACCGCGCCGATCTGGTCAATGCCAATGTGGAGGGCGTGGAATTGGGAACCGCCCGCCTGAAACGAGCCCGCTTCGCGGCGGGACGGGAGTTTCACGAATCCATCCACCCCAGCGTGGACGACTGGATTCGCGAGCGGCTGGATAGCCGGGGATTCTACATCGGCGCTCCCGCGGAAAGCCGGGAGCCGGGAAGCGATCGCCCCCGGCGGCGGGCCGGAAGCGCATAGGGGGGCAGAGGCTAGATCACGTCGCTGCCGCGCCCGCCGATGATGACCTTGCCCTCTTCCTCCAGCCGGCGGGAAATCTTGACCATGGCCTGCTGCGACCGCTCAACGTCGGAAACCTTGACGGGTCCCAGCACTTCCAGGTCTTCGCGCAGCATTTCCGCCGCCCGTTGCGACATGGACTGAAAGATCAGCTCCTTGATCGAATCGCTGGCGGTCTTGAGTGCCATGGTGAGCTCGTCCTGGGGCATTTCCTTCAGAATCAGCTGCATCCCGCGGGAGTCGATGAGCACCATGTCCTCGAAGGTGAACATCAGCTCGCGAATCTGCTCGGCCAGATCCGGATTGCTCTCCTCGATCGTGGCCAGGATGCGCGTCTCGGTGGACTTGTCCAGGGAGTTGAGCATCTCCGCCACGGCCTCGATGCCGCCCACCTTGGACGTGCCCATGGCGCCCGAAGCCTGCATTTCCCGAGAGAGCACCTCGTCGATCTCGCTCACCACGCCCGGCTGGATCGATTCCAGGATCGCCATCCGGTAGACCACGTCGGCCTGCAGGTTTTCCGGGAGTTCCTTCAGCACGGTGGCGGTCTGCTCCGGGTCCTCCAGGTGCGCCAGGATCAGGGCGATGGTCTGGGGATGCTCGTGGGTGATGAAGTTCGCGATGGCCTTGGGATCGAGCCACTTGAGGGATTCCAGCGCGCTCTCCTCCACGTTGGCGGAGAGGTTGTCCACCAGATCCTTGGCCCGGTCGGCGCCCAGGGCCTTGGCGAGGGTGTTCTTCACGAAGTCGCCCGAGGCGTTGAGCAGGAAGTTGGAGCCCTCGCCGGAATTCTTCTGGAAGAACTCCTCGAGCACCACGTCCAGCTCCTCCGGGGCCACGTCGGTGAAGCGGGCCATGTAGTAGCCAACCTGCTGAATCTCGCTGTCCTCGAGATTCTTGATGATGTCCGCCGCACCCTCCTCGCCGAGGGCCAGCAGCAGAATCGCCGCCTTCTTGGGGCCGGTCAGTTTGCCTACGCTCATGGTGTCCCTTTCCGCCTAGGGATTCCGGGCCGCGTTTCCCCGCCGGGCCGGCGGGTGAGCCGTTGGAATCGCAAGCCTTGGCTTCGCTCCGATCATACGAAATTTTCCGTCCCGAGCGCAATGGGCGCGCCGGCACGGGGTTTCTGGACGTAATGCTAACTTCGCGCCGCGCGGGCGAAGTTCTGCTCCAGTTTTTGCTTGGTCACTTTCGGATCCTCCACGATCACCCGCGAGTCGGACAGGATATCGAAGAATCCCACCTCGGTCGGATAGCGGGGAACGATCTGCAAGTGGAGGTGGTCGATGCTCGCCCCGGAGGAAGGTCCGATGTTGTAACCCAGGTTGAACCCGTCCGGGCGATAGGTTTCCTCCAGCACCCGCAGCGTCAGCAGTTGCAGCCGGTGAATCTCCAGCGCCTCGTCATCGGAGAGTTCGTTCAGGTGCACGCAGTGGCGCTCCGGCACGATCATCAGATGACCGGGATTGTAGGGATACAGATTCAGCGTCACGAACAGGCCGTTGCGCCGGAATAACACCAGGTTGTTCACCTGTGGGTCGTTGGCCGCCACGGCGCAGAGGATGCACGCCACCGGCGGGCGCTGGCCCCGGACATAATCGAGTTTGTCCGGCACGAAATTGTTCTTCTCGATCTTCATCGATGGCTTTATCGGTTAATTCCCGCAAGGCTGCGTTCCATTAGGGCCGCAGCCCCCATGGCCCCCCAAAAATCCGTCCGGGCTTAGGGCTTGCGGCCCATGGCCAGCAGCGCCGGATTGGGAATCTCGAATCCGCCCGCGACGGCAAAAGGGGCGGCGTGTTCCACCACCGCCTCGCGGATGCGGGCCAGTTGTTGCGGAGCCTGGCGCACCAGGAGTCCCCGGTTGCGGGCCGTCCCCTTGATGAGATTGTCGATCAGTTCCTCGGCCCGCGCCAGCCGGTAGACGATGGGAAGCTCCTGCGTTTCGAACTCGGCGAATCCGGCCTCCTCGAACACCTCGCGGCAAGCCTCGGCGCTCCCGAATCTCGAGACCGGCGGGCCTTCGGGCAGGTCCACGTCCAGGGTGCCGTGGGCCCGCACCGCCGCCTCCACGAGCCCCCGGGCATTCTCCGGGCCGCCTGGACACCAGGCGGTCAGAGCGTACCGCCCCCCGGAGGTCAACACCCGGAACGCCTCCGCGATGGCCTGTCCGGGCCGGGGAAAATGGAGAATCCCGAAGCAGCATACCACCGCGTCGAAGCTGCCGCCGCCGAAGGTCAAGGCTTCGGCGTCGCCGGGCCGAAAGTCGATGCCCGGATGGAGCCGAGCCGCCAGGGCGAGCATGTTCGGCACGAAATCGACGCCCACCGCTTCCGCACCGCGACCGGCCGCGGCGGCCGTCAGCGCCCCGGCGCCGCAGGCGATATCGAGCAGCCGGCTGCCGGGCGCCGCCTGTACCGCATCGAGCAGCGGGCCGATCGCTTGGCCCGTCACCTGGCCGAAGGTCGCGGCGTAGGTCTCGGCAACGTCCGCCCAGCCCTCCTGCTCGAAGCGCCGGAACGCCTCGGCATCGTACGCCGGCTCATTGGCCATCGATCCGCTCCCAGTTACGTTTGGCCGCGCCGCTCCCCTCCTGCCCCGGCGCCGGCTCCATGCTTAACCCCTCGCACCG
>JAPUJL010000116.1 GCA_027296185.1 SAR324 cluster bacterium
GAGCGCCGGCGGCGCTACCGGGAATGGGAAGCCGAGGAGCAGGAGCGGCTCCTGCTCAACGGCGATCGGGCCCCCACTCCTTATCGCCCCGGCGATCACCCCCGGTTTCTGAATTAGTCCGCCAGTCCGGCCGGCTCGCTGGCTTGCGCGCGCAAATGCGGGGCACGGGGCGCAATTCGGCCATCCTTCACGAATGCAAGTAAGTGCTTGCTATTGTGACCGGTTCGCGCTAGAAAATGTGGATTATCCCCGCGAAAGTTGTCACGCGAGCACGTGAGGAGACCCTCGCCCTGGAGCGTATGCTCGATGCTCGCCCTCCCAAGCTGATTGTCACCGTTGAGGGTGTCCCTGCATGAACGGGTCACGCCGGATTCGCTTGCTGTTGGTGCTGTTCCTGGTCGTTACCTCGCTGGGCGGCTATGGCGGCTACTGGTGGCTCTGGATCCGCGGCACCGTCTCCACGGACGACGCCTACGTGGACGCTCGGATCGTCTCCATTTCCTCCAGGCTTCCCGGCCGCATCGTCGAGGTCAACTTCGAAGAGGGCGATCTGGTTTCCCGCGGCGACGTATTGGCTCAGCTGGGCTTGCGCAAGCTGAAGGCGATGGTGCGCAGCCACGAGGCGGCCGTGCTGCAGGCGGATGCGATTTTGCAGAACCTCATCAAAGGCGCCAGCGAGGAGGAGATCGACGTGGCCATGGCCGAGGTGCGGGTGGCTCAGGTGGCCCTGGCCAAATCGCGGGCGGACCTGGGGCGCGCCGAGCAGTTGGCCGAGGTCAACGCCATCTCCGCCGCCGCACTGGATCACCGCCGCAGCGACGTGGCCCTGGCCCGGGCGGAGCTGGAGGTGGCCCGCAAGCGCCAGATCGACGTGCGCTCCCCGGCGCGCGTGGAGCGGATCGCCGAGGCGGAGGCCACGCTGGAGCGGGAGCGGGCGCTGCTGGAAGATGCCAAGGTCGACATGAAGGATGGGAAGATGATCTCCCCCATCGACTGCATCGTCTCCAGGCGCACGATCGATGCGGGCGAGGTGGTGCAACCCGGGCAGGGCATGTTCCAGGTGGTCGAGAACGGCCGCACCTGGATCGTCGCCAATCTGGAAGAGCAGGACATCGCGGCGCTCGAGGAGGGTCAGCCGGTCGAGATCACCCTCGATGCCTACCCCGGCCGAACCTTCAAGGGGCGGGTGGGGCCGTTGTACGGCGCCACGCTTTCCCGCTTCTCCCTCCTGTCCACCGCCAGCGCGAGCGGTAACTTCATCAAGGTCACGCAGCGGGTGCCGGTGCGCATCGACTGGGCGGAAGACTACGCGGTGCCGATGGTGCCCGGCCTCAACGCCGAGATCCGCATCTACCTCAACGGTGCCGCTGAGGAAGAGTGACCCCCACCGAAATTCAGCGCGCCTTCGTGCTGATCGTGGTCATGGCCGGGGGGGCCATGGCCCTCCTGGATATCGCCGTCGTCAACGTGGCGCTGCCGAGCATCATGGTCGCCGTCGGGGCGAACGTGGTGGAGGTGCGCTGGGTGGTCACCGCGTTCATGCTCTGCTCGGCCCTGGTGATGCCCATCACCGGCTGGATGGGCCGCCGCATCGGCTACGGCAATCTGTACATCGTTTCGCTGGCCTTCTTCACGGCCGGCTCGGCATTGTGTGTGGTCTCCTGGGACCTGAACAGCCTGGTGCTGGCGCGCATCGTCCAGGGCATCGGCGCGGGGACGCTCCAGGCCACCGGGATGGCGCTGCTCACCCATACCTTTCCGGCTCACCTGCGGGGGCGCGCTATCGGCATCTGGGGCATCTCGCTCACCATCGGCCCGGCGCTGGGCCCCGCGACGGGCGGATGGCTGATCGAGGAATACAGCTGGCGCGCCGTGTTCATGCTCAACGTGCCCATCGGCATCGCCGCCATCCTGTTTTCCCTGGCGGTTTTGGACCGGGGCCGCGACGCCGATCCGCCCAAGTTCGATTGGCTGGGCTACCTAGCCATCGTCGCCTTCATGAGTTCTCTGCTGCTGACATTGGATCAAGGCAACGAGCTGGGCTGGAAGTCGGACATCATCCGCTTTGGGCTGTTCTTCACGGTGCTGTCGCTCGTGGTGACCGTGCTGGTCGAATGGAAATACGCCGACGCGCTGGTGCCGCTGCGGCTGTTCCGCATCCGCGATTTCACCATGTCCATGCTGGTATCCCTGATCCGATCGGCGGGAATGTTCGCCTCGTTCTTCCTCCAGCCCCTATTTTTGCAGCAGGTGCAGCGCCGGGACCCGATCAATACGGGCCTGATCCTCATGCCCGCGGCGCTCTCGTTCGGTGTCGGCATGCCCATCGCCGGATGGCTGACGGACCGCTTCGGCGGGCGCTGGCCCACCGTGGTGGGGGCGATGCTGGCCGCAATCTCCTATTGGCTCTACTTCGATCTCGATTACCGCACCGATGCCTTCGGGATCATCTTTCCCCAGATGATCCGCGGGATCGGCATGGCGCTGATCATGTCGCCCGCCATGACGGTGGGGCTCAATGCGGTGTCCTACGAGGACGTGGGCCATGCCTCGTGGATGCTCAACATCGGTCAGCGCTTCGGGGGCTCCATGACCGTCGCCGTGCTGGCGAACCTGCTCCACGTGGGCTCGATGGTCGAGCAGGACCGGCTGGGCACCATCAGCGCCCTGCAGAACAGCCCCTCCCCGACCCTGGAGCAGTTGGCCATCGGTTTGGGGCACGCCCCGCAGGCCATCGACACGGTGATGCGCTCGGTGTACCAGTGGGACGTGAGCCAGGCGGCGACCATTATCTCCTACGAGAACGTGTTCGTCGGGGTCGGGCTCACTCTGCTGCTGGTGATCCCACCGGCCTTGTTCATGTCCAGCCGCCGCCCGGCGCGCGATTAGACCGGCTTCCGGTTTGGTGGCTTGCCGCCGCAATTTGGCCGCCATGGGTGCCGCCGGCCCGCAACGATCTCCGCGGCACCGCCGATGATCAAAGTTTCCTACTTTATCCGCCGCGC
>JAPUJL010000117.1 GCA_027296185.1 SAR324 cluster bacterium
CGGCCCGCGCACCGCAGAATGCCGCATTTTCGATCGTGCGAGATTATCAGATCGGCAGACGAAATTTAATCGCGAAATCATCGTCCTTGGGGTCCCGTTTCGCTCCCCGTGCGGCTGTGCTAAAGCTGAGCCTTCTCATGCCCGGGCGGAGCAGGGATCTGCGCACTCGGCGCTTCCGGCCCGGCGGACTTTCCGCGGAAGGACGACCCGATGACCACGATGACGTCGGCCACGCTGGATTTCCCCCAAAGCACCACTCCGGAGCTGTTGCGCGACGCCGAACGATCGCTGATGTACGTCGTGACCCGTCCCGAGAAGATCATGGTGCGGGGCAAGGGCAGCTACCTGTGGGACCTGGACGGAAAGCGCTACCTGGACTTCATCCAGGGCTGGGCCGTGAACTGCCTGGGCCATTCCCCGCGGGTGCTCACGCGGGCGCTGCAGCAGCAAGCCAAGGAATTGGTGAACGCGAGTCCGGCTCTACTGAACGAACCGATGATTCGGCTGGCCAAGTTACTCACCGATCACTCCTGCATGGACAAGGTCTTCTTCGCCAGCACCGGGGCGGAGGCCAACGAGGGCGCCATTAAGCTGGCCCGCAAGTACGGCCAGCGGCACTTGGGCGGCGCCTACGAGGTCGTGACCATGTGGAACGGCTTTCATGGGCGTACGCTGACCATGATGTCCGCTTCGGGCAAGCAGGCCTGGGACGGGTTGTTCGAGCCCAAGGTGCCGGGGTTCACCCGGGTGCCCCTCAACGATCTGGATGCGGTCAAGCAGGCGGTGACCCAGCAGACCTGCGCCATCATGTTGGAGCCGGTGCAGGGCGAGGCGGGGGTCTTTTCCGCCGAGAAATCCTTCGTGCAGGGCATCCGCGAGCTGTGCGACGAGCGGGGCATCCTGCTGATCCTGGACGAGATTCAGACGGGCGTCGGCCGCACCGGCACCCTCTTCGGATACGAGCAGTTCGGGATCGAGCCCGACATCATGACCCTCGGCAAGGGCGTCGGCGGTGGCTTTCCCCTCTCCGCGCTGCTGGCCAAGGATCCGGTGTGCGTCTTCGAGGCGGGGGATCAGGGCGGCACCTTTTGCGCCCAGCCGCTGGCCATGGTGGCCGGGCTCGCCACCGTCGGCGAAGTGATCGCCAAGAACATCTCCCGCAAAGCGCACCTGCGGGGAACTTACTTGCGCCGCAAGCTCAAGGTGCTGCGCAAGGAGTTCGGCTTTACCGACCTGCGAGGCATGGGGCTGCTGCAGGCGGTGGACCTTCCGGCGCCCCAGGCGGTGGAAGTGGCCAACGCGTGCCTGAACGATGGGTTGCTGATCAACGCCCCGCGGCCGGATACGCTGCGCTTTATGCCCGCGCTCACGGTGTCCAACCGGGAGGTGGACGAGATGCTCTCCATCCTGACCGGTGCGCTCCGCCGCTACCTGTAATCCCGCGCAAGCCCCTGCGGCTCCCGCGGTGCCGAGGCGCATTGCCGGGGCCGCCCCCTATCGAACCGTTCATCCCGGACGGTTCTTGCCGTAAAAGATTGGAGGGTAGGTACGCCGGCCGTGCGATGACCCGGGCGCGGGTCCGACGGGCTATGCGCTTGTGGGGACGAGGCTGGGAATGTCGGCTGGCCGGAGGGGGGCTGCCGCTAGCTGGCCATGAGCTCGAAACCGTACATCACCAGCTTGTCGATTTCGTCGGGGGCGAATTTGAGGCTTTTGCCAACCTCGCGGATCATGTCCTTTTCCGCATTGGCAAAATCCTTGTCCGCCACGGCCACACGGATCAGGTCGATGATTATGGTCATCGCCACCTTGCGGTCCAGCCCCACCGGCTGACCCAATGGCGGGATGGTCTTGAACTGGATAAATTTCTTCAGGCGGTCCTTCGTGGACTCGTCCTTGATCATCGACGTGACCTTGAGGAGGAAGTCGACTTCCGCCCGGTCGATGTCGCCGTCGGCCAGCACCATGGCCACCATGGCGGTGGCGAACCAATCCCGCTGCCGATCGTTCAGCTCGCTGATCTTGGTCTTGAAGTCGATATCCATCGGTCACTCAGACGGTGCGCGCCCCGGACTGGGCGCTCATGGGCGGATTCCTTGCAGATGACTCAAAATGTAGTCGCCCGGCTCGATTTTCGCAACCCGGAACCGGAATGGGCCGCAAAGGTACCCGGGTCGACCGGCCCTAACCTGTGCGCCGAATTCATCCGGCCGGCCTTCCGCCGGTTCCCCTGGGGCGAACCGTCCACCATTCCGGATGGCCTCTTGGTGAAACGGATCATCCGGGGTTCTGGTCCGTTGGAGTCTCGATCGGCAAGTCCTGCCGATCCCCCCACTCTTTCCACGACCCAATGAAGTTGTGTAACTTCTCGTAGCCCAGCAATCGCAGGGCCAGATAGGCGTGGGAAGAGCGGTACCCGCCCTGTCAAAATGGCACGATGGCTTTGTCGCCCGTAATGCCCACTCCCTCGAACAGCGCCGCCAGCTCTTCCTTCGGCTTGAAGCGGCCCGCGTCGTCCAGGTAATGCAGCCACTCCAGGTGTACGGCACCGGGGATCGTGCCGCCGCGCTTGGCCCTCACGTTGCGGGCGTAGTACTCGTCGTCGTCGCGGGTATCGAGGAGCACCATTCCTTCCTCGCCGAGGCGTTGGTTCAGCGCATCCGCCGAAATGAAGATCGATTCTCGGGGCTGAATCTTGAAGGACTTGGGCTTGGGCGCCGTCATTTCCCGCGAAACCTCAAGCCCCGCCCTCCGCCAGGCCGCGAAACCGCCGTCCAGCACGTGGACATCGGCATGGCCCATGTATTCCAGCAGCCAGAAGGCCCGGGCCGCCCGGTTACCGGAGGTCTCCTCGTACGCGACTACCGTGCGATCCATGCCCACGCCGCGCAGGGCGAACTGGGAACGCATCATGGTGATCCACTCGCGGAACAGCTCGGGCGTGGTGCGGGTGAGCCCCAGCCCGTACAGGTCGAAGTGCACCGCCCCGGGAATCCACCCAGAGGCGGCCAGCTCGTGTGTCGGCCGCACATCCAGGATCACCAGATTCCCGTCTCCCAGCCGAGCCTGAAGCGCCTCGGGCGTGATTAGCAGGTGTCCGTTGGGAAAGGCGTCATGTCCCGTCATCGCGTTATCCATTGATCAATCGCTCTACGAAGTCGGCCATCAGCCGGATGCCCACGCCACTGCCGCCCTTGGGAAACAGGGGCGAGTCGCCGTCGCTCCATGCATAACAGTCCAGATGGGCCCAGGCAACCGGCCCGGCGAACTCCTGGAGGAACAACGCGGCGGTCACGGCGCCGGCCATCCCGTCTGGCGCGGCGTTGACCAAGTCGGCCACCTGGCTTTCCATTTTCTTCTTGTACGGCGCCCACAGGGGCAGGGGCCACACCGCGTCGCCGGTGAACTCCCCGCTTTGCCGCAGACCCGCGGTGAGCGCCGGATCGTCGCAGAAGAGCCCCATCACCTCCTTGCCCAGGGCGATGCGGCAGGCGCCGGTGAGGGTGGCGAAATCGACCAGGTAATCCGGCTCGAACTCGCGGGCCAGAACCAGCGCATCGGCTAGCACCACCCGTCCCTCGGCATCGGTGTTGGTGATTTCGATGGTCAGTCCGGACTTGCTGCGGAGAATATCCCCCGGGCGGTAGGCGCGGGAACCGACCGCGTTTTCGGCGAGCCCCAACACCGCGATCAGCCGCACGGGCAGGCCCAGCTCCGCGATCGCCTGGAAGGCCCCCAGCACCGTCGCCGCGCCACCCATGTCCTTTTTCATAAGCGCCATGAACTGGCTGGTCTTGATGTCCAGGCCGCCCGTGTCGAAGGTCACGCCCTTGCCCACCAGCGCCACAACAGGGCTCTCGGACTCGCCCCACTCCAGCGCCACCAAGGCCGGGGGATGCTCAGCCGCGCGCCCCACGGTGTGGATCGCGCCGTATCCCTGCCGCTCCAGGTCGTCGCCTTCGATCACGCGCACCTTGGCGCCCAACCGCCCGGCCACCTCCCGCGCCCGCTCGGTCACGTAGGCGGGTGTGGCGATGGCCGCCGGCTCGTTGATCAGGTCGCGGGCCAAGGCGATGGCGCGGCCCACGATTTCGCCCCGATCGATGCCCCGCGCCGCCGCCGCGGCATCCGAGGCCACCAGCTCGATTTCGCACTTGGGACGCGGTTTGGCCCGCGTGCGGTGGCGGTCGAAGGTATAGCCGGCCATCCACAGCGCCTCGACAGCGAAACGCGCCGCCTCGTCCGCCGCCCAGGGCAGCCGGTCGGGAAGCAGCAGCGAGATTTCGGCCGCACCCGCCTGCCGGAGCTCGTTGAAGCCTTTCGCCACCGCCTCGCAGAAGCGGGGCCGGGTGAGGGCCTCCGGTTCGCCGAGCCCCACCCAAAGCCACTGTCCGTCCAGGGTGGGGACCAGCAGGGTCTGGGACGCTTCGCCGGTAAACTCGCGGGTTTCGGCCAGGGCTCCGGCCACCCGCGAAACTTCCGGCCCCGCGGCGGCGAACGGCTCCCGTTGCCCCACAGGGACCGGGCAAAGCCGGTGGGGTTGGCCCGGGTGCGGGGCATGGACGATTTCGATCTCCATGGGCGGATTCAGGCGGAGGGTCGTCGTTGGCCGCCTCTCCGGAAGAACCGGAGGCGCGGGCGGCATGGGGGGCGGCAAGGTTAGATTCTTGCACCTCGCTCGACGAACCTCCCGTAACATGGCCGGCCGCGCAAGGCCATGAAACTTCGGCGGGAGGCCGGTGCGCCGCCGGAGGGCGCGCACCCCGAGACACCGCAGGACGGGAGCCGAGCCGCGCGTTGCGGCCCCATCCGGGATGGGCGGCCATGAACCGGCTGACGCCGACCGATTGGGAACTGATCCGGCACTATTTAGCTCCGTTTCGGCACTTCAACGGGGTGGCGGAGTTGCTGGAAAAGGTAGAGACCCACATCGCCGATGCCGATTCGGGCTACATCAAGGTGGTGCGGATCGAGTTCGTCGAAGGGGCCGGCGAATCGGAGGAACGGGTTTCCGACGGCGAATGGTTGGAACGCCTCGCGCAGGAAGACTGCCACGTCGTCGCCCGCCGCCCGCCCCGGTACACCCTTCAAGTGTCGGACGCGCCCGAGGCCTTCGACGCCACCATCGACTTGCTGGAAAACCTCCACCGCTCGAAGCGGATCCGCTATATTCGCTAGCGGGGCCGGGGAACCTTGTTCTCGATTTGGGCGATGGCTGGGTCGATGTGGCTCGTCGCCATCGGCGAGAAGAGATAAAGCAGCAGGAAGGCCAAAATCGCCCCGCCGAAATACGGGGTGAACACCCCCACTACCGATCCGGCGATGAACATCCACAACAGGGCGGGGTGCCGCCCGATCCACCGCCCCATGTGCAGGTAGCGCACCGCGTACAGATTCATCGCGATGGCCCCCACCAAAAACAGGCCCGCGGTCAGCAACCCGGCCATCTGCGCCATGGGCATGCCGCCGCGGGCCAGCTGATGGGTGATCTCCACCGCCGGAACGGTCAACAGCGCCGCTGCGGGCACGGGCATCCCCTTGAAAAAGCCGGGAATGGGCGATTTATCCAGGGTGAAGAACACCAGCCGCGCCAAGCCGGCGGCCGCATAGACGATCCCCACCGCCCAGAACGGCAATCCCGGCGGTGCCGGCATTTCCAGATCCTCCATCACGACGACCAGGATGATCGCCGGGGCGATGCAGAAGCTGATCGCGTCCGAAATATCGTCCAGGAGCGGCCCCAGCCGAAAGCCCGGCTTGCGCTTCTCCTCGGGTAACGGGTCGGTGAGCCCCAGGCGCCGCGCCAGCGTGCCGTCCAACTTGTCGAACAACGCCGCGCCGAGGAGGATGAACAGCGCCTCCCGCACCAGACCGTGGCTGGCGAACACGATCGCCGCGATTCCGAACAGCCCGTTCAGCAGGGTCAGCCCGTTGGGCAGCACGGCCAGGATGCGGCGCCGCAGCACCTCGTCGTCCTCGCAGACGTCGTCAAGCGCCAGCCGCCCGTACTTCCGCAGGTGCAGGGTGACCGAGGCGATGTTGATCACCAGGAAGAAGATCTCGATCACGTACAGCAGCCGCAGGGGCAGCTGGTCCAGCCAATCGAACCAACGGTAAAACCATTCCCACCCGTCGGTGGGCTGATAGAAGGCATAGGCGTACAGCAACAACGCAATGGGCGAGGCGACCATGGCCCGCAACCGGGTCAGCTGGTAGGACTCGCCGATTTGGCCCTTGCCCTCGGCAAAGCTCCGCAGGAAATGGGCGACCTGGTCGCGCATCAGCACCAGCACGCAGATGGACAGAACGAATATGGCGTGCACCAGATCGGCCCGGCTCACCCCGCCCTGGGTCGTCTCCTCGAGACGGAACAACCGCCAGAACATCCCCGCGCCCAGCACCGGGAAGATGATCGAGTAGACCACCCGATCCATCATCCGGTCCACCAGAGGACCCAGGCGGGAATCGGGAATGTAGCGGTCGGCGAACCAGCCATCGACCCAGTCGAAGGCCATCGCCAGGATGAGGAAGATCACCCCCAGCATGTAACCCAGGGGGTTGTGGGTGCTGACCACCCACAACGCGCAGACGAAGGCCCCGAACGCCAAGGGCGGCCGCCCGAAAACCAGAACGGCGGTCAGATTCCGCGGGAGCGATTGCAGTTTCAGCATGTTCCGTGGGCTGTCCCCCCGCCACGAGACGGCGGCCATGGACGATCGTGTCGGCGGCGCCCGGCGGGACCGGCATCCGGCCCGCCGCGCCGAATTTGGACCGAAATACTATCACTTCCGCTCAATCCTGCACCACCTCGATCAACACGTTGAAGGGCGTCTTCTCGAGCCCCTTGGGGTGGAGGAAGAAAACCGTGCTGCCGTGGCCGCCGCGCCGGGGCGCCTCGTCGATGATGCGGAAGCCCTTCCGCTTCAGGTCGTCGAAGGCGAGCTGTGCGTCCTTCACCCGCAGGGCCACATGGTGGAGCCCGCCCTTACCGCCGTTGCGGTCGATGGCCTTCTGCACGGTGGACATCTCGTCCAACGGCTCGAGAAGCTGAATCATGTTGGGTCCGGCGCCGATGCGCAGCATCACCTCCCGCACCCGGTCGGCGCCCTCGGCGGTTTCCCGGTGTACCTCCTCGAAGCCCAGTAGCCGGTATGCGGCCACGTGGTCGTCGAGCGTCCCCCGCGGGACGGATATGGCCACGTGATCGACGAACATGAATCCCGGGGGCGGTCCTTCCAGGGCCTCGAATAGGGTATCGGTCGCTGAGTTCATGGGACAACGGAATGGGGGTGTCGAAATGAAACGCCTGTCAGGTGGAGCTCGGCCGATTGTGCGGCCTCACGCATTCCGTCAGCGGAGCGTCACCCATATGGCGCCGTCGCCGCCGTGACGGGAGGGCGCCCAGTGGTGG
>JAPUJL010000118.1 GCA_027296185.1 SAR324 cluster bacterium
CTCGAAGGCGCGCACCACCGGCTCGCTGGCGTCGTAGAGCCGCATCCCCTCGTCCGTCACCGCGATGCCTCGGCCCGAGGGGACGAACAGCTCGCGGCCCAGCTCCTCCTCCAGTTGCGCCACGGCCTTGGAGAGGGCGCCGGGGGTTCGGTGCAGCAGTTCCGCGGCGCGGCGCATGCTTCCCGATTCCACGATGGCGCGGAACGCCTTGAGGCGATTGATGTCCATTTGGAAACAATACTCGCAAATAATTCGCTATTGGTAAACGATTCCGCGCCCTACACTGGTGCTTAATCTTGCGGCCCCGGCCAGCCCATAACCGGAAATCATGGCCCGCCACGGCTCATGACCGGCTAACGGATCCGCCGGTGCTACTCGACCGCTCAACCCCGATCGGAGTCCTGCCATGGAATTGCACAAGAATCGCCTGTACCGTTTCGTTCACGACCCGGAGCGCGCCGCCATCAAGTTCGTCTGGAGCGCGGAGACAGCGCGCATGTCCGACGACGATTTCAAGGACGCGCTGAGCAATTTCGCCGGATTCGCCTCGGAGCTCGCCGCCTCGAACCTGATGGTCGATCTGCGCGAGTTCCGCCACGAGCTTTCCCCGGAAGCCGGCGCCTGGCGTGACGCGGCCGTGACGCCCCGCTATAATAAGGCCGGCGTGCGGAAATTCGCCTACATCCTCGCCACCGAGCGGTTGCCGCCGGAGGATGCGCCGCCCCCATCCTCGCCTCAGGAGCGCTTCCAGACCCGGTTCTTCGACGCGGAAAGCGAAGCGGAGGCGTGGTTCGCCGAGGGTTGATCCCGGCCGGGGCCGCGCCGCAGGTCCCTCGGCGCCGCACTTAGAAACCCGCTGCGGCCCCACCATGTCCCTCACCGACCAGATCAAAGCGGAGGCCCGGCGCCTGGGGTTCGAGCGGGTGGGCATCGTGCCCGCCGGACCGGCGCTCACCCACGGCTACTACCGGGACTGGCTCGCGGAGGGCTACGCGGGAGAGATGGCCTACCTGCACCGCCACGCCGTCCCGAAGGCCCACGCCACGGGACTGCTGTCCTCCGCCCGCTCGGTGATCTGCCTCGCCCTGAACTACCGCCCGCCCGAGCCCGCTGGGAACGCGGCCGCCGGAGCCGCCCTGCGGGGGCGCGTAAGCCGCTACGCCTGGGGCGGCGACTACCATGACCTGTTGCACGAGCGCCTGGAGCGGCTGGCCGCGTTCATCGAAACCCATGCCGGCGGAACGGTACACCGCCGCGGTGCGGTGGATTCGGCGCCGTTCATGGAGCGGGAATGGGCGGTCCGCGCCGGACTGGGCTGGGTGGGCAAGAACGCCATGCTCATCGATTGGGAGCTTGGCTCCTACCTGTTTCTCGCCGAGCTGCTGACCGACCTGGTACTGGACTACGACGAGCCCCCCGCCGCGCCCCGCTCCGCCGGACGAGAGCCGCGCCGGGACAGGGGAGCGGAGAACGGCGGAGGTGCGCCGGCGCTCGCGGTGGCCGATCTCGGGCTGCGGGAAAGCTGCGGGAGCTGCACCGCCTGCATCGACGCCTGCCCCACGGAGGCCATCGTCGCGGACAAGACCGTGGATGCCCGCCGCTGCATCTCCTACCTCACCATCGAGTTGAAGGGGCCCATCCCGGCGGATTTGCGGGAGGGGGTAGGCGATTGGATCTTCGGCTGCGACGTGTGCCAGGAGGTGTGCCCCTGGAACCGGCACACGCCCGAGACTCGCGAGGCGGCGTTTCTTGGGAATTCGAGCCGTGCCGTGCCCGCCTTGCCGGAGTTGCTGGCGCTGGACGAATCGGGGTTCCGGGAACGATTCCGCGGCACGCCCATCTGGCGCACCCGGCGCCGGGGGCTGCTCCGCAATACCGCCATCGCTCTGGGCAATGCCGCGCCCACGGCCACTCCGGCGTCGGCCGTCACCGCGATCGGGGCGTTGGCCACGGCCCTGGGCGATGCCGAGCCGGTGGTGCGGGGCGCCGCCGCCTGGGCCCTCGGCCGCTACGGTGGCACCGCAGCACGGGAGGCCCTGGCCGGAGCCCTGGCTACGGATACCGATCCCGCCGTGCAGGCCGAAGCGAAACTCGCCCTGGCCGCATCCCCGGCATCCGGTGGCCCAGGCGCCGTCACCCCGCACCGCGGGGCGGCGCTTGTCGACTAAGCCGGTTGGGCGTAGGCGTTGCGGAACAGGAGGAGCCCGGCACCCTCCTCGGTGGAGGCGGGCTCCCGGGTCCAGCGGGGGTGGTTGGTGCGGTGGTTGAACGCCTCGGGATGGGGCATCAGGCCCAGCACGGTGCCGGCCTCGTTGCAGAGTGAAGCCACCCCCAGCGGCGACCCGTTGGGATTCTCGGGATAGCTTTCCGTGGGCTCGCCGCCAGGGATCGCGTAGCGCAGCGGCACTCGCCCCCGCTGCACCAGCTCTGCCGCCACCCCCTCGTGGGCGCCTACGATCCGCCCCTCGCCGTGGCGCACGGGGAGTTCGATCCGCTCCAGGCCCCGGGTGAATACGCACGGCGAGGCCGGATCGGCCGCCAGGTGTACCCAACGATCCTCGAACCGGCCGTTGGCGTTGGGCGCCAGGGTCACCTGCTGCCCATCGCCGCCCCCTGGCAACAGCCCCAGCTTGACCAGTAACTGGAACCCGTTGCAGACGCCCAGCACCAGGCGCCCCGCGTCCACGAACCCCTCCAACCGCTCCAGGAACGTCCCTCCGCCCGGCACCGGGCGATAACGGAAACGGTTCACGCAAGCCCGGCCGCTGCCCAGATCGTCGCCGTCCAGGAATCCCCCGATCAGCACCAGAAATCCGTAATCGTCCAGATCGAGCGTACCCGCGTAAATCTCCGTGATGTGACGGACGT
>JAPUJL010000119.1 GCA_027296185.1 SAR324 cluster bacterium
CCTGAGTCAGGAAATCTTCCTCCGCGTCTACAAGAACATCCATAACTACCAGCACAACTACTCCTTCTACACCTGGCTGTACCGGATCACGGTCAACTGCTGCATCGACTACCTGAGAAAGCGGAAGCGCCAACCGTTTAGCGTTTCTCTGTCCCAGGGGATCCCGGGAGACAGCTGGGAATCCGGGAAGGATCAGGAGCTTCCCGACGAGAAATATGTGCCCGAGAAATCGGCGCTGACCCGTGAGCTGAACGATATTCTCAATGAGGCGATCGACCAGCTCTCCGATAAGCTGAAGGTGATCGAGGGATTTTCCTACGACGAGATCGCGGAGATTCTCGAATGCTCCCGCGGTACCGTGAAATCTCGGCTGTTCCGGGCCCGTGAACGGCTCAAGATCCTGCTCGGCCCACACTTCGGCCGGGATTGACTCGGCCGCCGGCCCGCAATGATAATGGTGAGCGGGCGAAAGTTCCGATTGGCACACCGGCTCTCACGGGCCGGTTACCGCCACACGACCGAGGAAAAGCGCATATGAACCGCCGGAAGAATCCCGCCTGCGAGGCGATCGCGGTCGATTTGTCCGCCTATTACGACGGCGAGTTGGAAGGGGATCGCACCGCAGGGGTGGAGGCCCACTTGAGCGATTGCGCCGCCTGCCGCTCCCAACTCGACAAAATGGTGAAGCTCAGCAACGCCCTGCGTGCCATCGGCAATCTCGGCGCCCCCAAGCGGCCGCTGATCGAGGAGTTACTGCGGGAATTGGACAAGGAGGATCGAAAGCAGGAGAAAAACACCTCCTCCGCTTAACTACCTCACCCGATCACTCGTTGTTGTTCAGATAGCGGTAGGTTTCGAAGGCGGTGTTCGCCTCCTCAAGCCGGTTCAATTTCAACAGGATGTTCTTCTTCACGCCGAACACGTCTTTCAGGGCGGGGTCGATCTTCTCGGCTCGTTCGCAAGCCACCAGCGCGTCCTCGTAGTTCTCTTCCATGATCAGGATTCTCGCGTGGGCCATCAGCGAGAGGGGCGATTCGGCCACTTCCAGGGCCTTGACGATGTTGGGCTTGGCCTTCTCCAGGTACGATTCGCACTTGGCGGGGTCCTCGGCTTCCGTCGCCAGGCGGTAATAGGTAAGGGCCATGTTGCGGAAACCGGTGTCGTAGGTGGGATTGGATTTTACCGCCCGGCCGAAGTATTCCAGCGCGGTATCGACCTGTTTTTGTTGAAGGAACAGGATGCCCATGTTGTTGTTGGCGATCGGATTCTCCGGCTCTCGGTCGAGGGTCTTCACCACAACCAGCTTCTTCTTTTCCAGGGCCGCTTCCTTCCGCTTGCCCAGCATGTCGAAGGCTTTGGCCATGTTGGCGTAGGCTTTTTCGCTCAAGGGGTCGCGCACCACCGCCTCGCGGTACTGTTCGATGGCAGCGGTGACGTTACTGCGCCCGCCCTTCTTCAGCAGGACGTCCCCAATCGCCTCGTAGGCAGGGGTGAATTCGGAGTCCAGCTCCAGGGCCCGCTTGAAGGCGATGGTGGCCTGGGCGAAGTTTCGGTTTTCCATCAGGACGCGCCCCCGCTTCACCATGCTCTTGGGCGTGTCCTTGGTGAACAGTTTCAAGGGGTTGAGCTTGGCGAAGAAGCCTTTCTTCCCAGAATCGTCACCCTCCTCCGGCTCCGGCAGCTTGTCGGCGGCAACGGTCGGCGGGGCCGGGCGCGCCTCTGCCTCCTCGGCAGCCGGGGGGGCCTCGGCCACGGCGGACGGCGCTTCGGGTGTGTCGCTGGGCGGGTTCGAGTCCTCGGTCATCGGACCACTCCGGCGATTTCGGTCATTCCGCCCGTTCGAATCCCCGGATTCCCAATCGATCGGGCGGCGGAATATCGCGCGGCTGAACTTGACGGATAACGAAAGGTTTCAGTGCTCTAGAAGTTTAACGCGGATATCCCGAAAAGTCTCCACTTTCGGTCAGCACCCAGTGCACCGGAACGTCCCGATCCTCCATGGGAACCTGGGGCACGAGCTGAGCCTGGAACGCGGCCGCGACGAATTCCACGCCCCGGGTGGAGCCTCCGGGAGACCGGTTCCATTCCTTGGCCTGTGAAAGTTCGGCCAGAAACCGGTCGTAATACCCCTTTCCGTGTCCCAGGCGGCCGCCCCGGCGGTCGAAGGCCACGCCGGGCACGACCACCAGATCGATCGCGGACCAATCCCGCACCCATTCGCGCCCCTCCGGGGGTGGCTCCGGAATGTTCAGGGGCCCCGGCGCGAGCGAATTGCCGGGCGACCAGCGCGCCACACCCAGCCGGTTCTCCGCGGGAATCTGCACCGGAACGTAGGTGGGAATCCCCCGCTCCGCGCAGGCCTGGAAGATGGGGGCCGTCCTCACCTCGATCGGCAGATTGAAGAAGCAATGCACCCCGCGGGCATTGCGAAAGGCGGGCAAGCGGAACAGGGCCTCCTGGATCCTGGCCGAGGCGTCCCGCCGATCCACCTCGCTCATGGCCTTTAGCCGGGCTAGGGTCTCCCGCCGCAGGACCGCCTTCGCCGCGGCCGGCGAATCGGCGGGGGGCGGCCGCTCAGCGGTTGTGCGGGCCATCGGGCTGGGTCAACTCGGCTAGGGTGGGGTGGAAGAAATAGCCGCGCCTGGCCTCGGGGTAGGAAAAGCCGTACCACACCGGCCGGCTGCTCGGCACCAGCCGGGCCCGCCCTCCGCTGAGTTCGATGCGATGGCGGAAGGGGACGGCGGCGGTGCGGCCGTCCCGGCGGCTCCCCCGCCCCGGTCCGCCGTTGGTGCGCAGCTCACCATCCATGAGGAAGTCCGGCACCCGGTTGGCGCGGTGGTGATAGAAGTAGTCCAGCCGCAGCAGATCGAGCAGTTCCGCGTCGCCCGGCCCGCCGTGAAAACATTCCAGCAGATGGCGGTAGAGGCTGTCCAGGCTGTGAGAGACCAGGAGCAGTCCCCGCTCGCGGAAGTAGCCGGCGATTTTCTCGAAGACGTCCCAGGGCGCCATGGAGTCGAACAGATACTCCAGCGTGAAGGCGAACCGCCCGGAATTGTAGTAGGCGTCGAAGGCCTTCTCGAACCGTTTGAGGTCGATCAGCTCTTCCGCGGACAGAAGCCGGTGGCGGATCACCTCGTAGGGGGGCCGCTCCTGGAAGACATACCCTTCCTCCTCGATCAACTGGCGGATGGGCGCCCCGGGCAGAAACTTGAGGAAGCCGAGCTGCAATTCGTGGGGACGGACGGCGATCGTTGCCTCGAAGGAGCGGCGGATATGCGCCACCGTCTCCCCCGGCAGGCCCCACACCAGGTCGGCGTGTAAATGCACCCGGCCCGCGTGGCGGAGGCGATGCATCATGGCGAACAGCTGTTCGTGGCGCTGGCGGCGTTCGATCCGTCCCAGCACCGCCTCGTCGGTGGTCTGCACGCCGATTTCGAACTGGAACCGGCCCGGCGGCGCCCGATCGAGCAGATCCACGAGGGTGTCGTCCAACAGGTCGCCGACGACCTCGAAGTGGAACGCCACTCCCTCGAAGTCCATCAACCACCGGAAGAACTCGCGCACCCTGGACTTGCGCAAGTTGAAGGTGCGGTCGAGGAACTTGATGCGCCGGGCACCGTGAGCGATCAGGGTTTCGATCTGGGCCTTGACCGCATCGTCGTCGAAGAACCGCACTTGCTTGTCCAATGCGGAAAGGCAGAAGGAACAGTGGAAGGGGCAGCCCCGCGAGGTTTCCAGGTACGCCAGCCGGTGCTCCAATCCGGACAGGTCCTCCTCCCGGTAGGGCAGTTCCCCCAACTCCGGCAAGTCCGTGCCGTAGGCGCGCCACCGGGCGAGTGCATCGGGCGGGGGTCGCTCGGCCCGCGAGAGGTATCCCAGCAGCTCCACCCACTTGCGCTCCCCCTCCCCGCCGATGACGTAATCGATGGTGGGCGCAGGCGGTCCGGGCTCGAAGGAAACTTCCGGTCCGCCGACAACGATGACCAGCTCGGGCCGCTGCTTCTTGAGCAACTCGATCAGGGCGAAGGTGGGCTCCCGGTTCCAGATGTAGACGCTGAATCCCAATACCGCGGGCCGTAACGCTTGCAGTTCCGCCGCCATTTTCCAGGCCGGCATCTGGATCGTGAACTCCCGCAGCCAGACCTGTGAGAATCCCGCCGCCTGTGCCACGTTGCGCAGATAACGCAGCGAGAGCGCCAGGTGCACGAACTTGGCGTTCAGGGTCGCCAGGCCGATGGAAGCGTCCGCCGCCAAGGGGGCGGCGGAACCCCGGGCCGATTCCTGCGCCGGGGCGCTCCCAACCGATGGAGGGGCTTGTGGGGACGGCATCATGTTGGTTTCCTGTGACCGGGACGATAGAATGGACTCACGGTTACCGATGAATTGAGCGTATTCCACGGTTCGGCCGAGAACAAGGTGCGGAAATCTCCCCAGCCGAATCCCGCCCCGAATTCCGCCGCGAATTCAGAATGAGGAACCCCATGATATTCGAAGGCGAGGCCCTCCGCTGCGAGATGGCCGAGGACGGTATCGCCGAATTGCACCTGGACCTCCAGGGCGAATCGGTCAACAAGTTCAACCGGCTCACGCTACAGGAGCTGAGCGCGGCGCTTGAGCGGCTGGAGCAGGCGGACGATGTGAAGGGCCTGCTGGTCACCAGCGGCAAGGGAGTGTTCTCGGTGGGGGCGGACATCAACGAGTTCCTGCCCATGTTCGAGCAGTCCGAGGCGGAACTGATCGAGTGGATCGGCCAGGCCCAGCAAATCTTCAGCCGGCTGGAAGACTTGCCCTTCCCCACGGTCTCGGCGATCAACGGGATCGCCCTGGGCGGCGGCCTGGAGGCGGCCATGAGCACCACCTACCGCGTGATCGCCAAGTCCGCGGAGGTGGGGCAGCCGGAAGTGAGGCTGGGGCTGATCCCCGGGTTCGGTGGCACGGTGCGCCTCCCGCGCCTGATCGGAGCGGACAACGCGGTGGAGCTGATCGCCTCGGGCCGCAACGTCAAGGCCGACGAGGCGCTGAAGCTGAAGCTGGTCTCGGCGGTGGTGGAACCGGAGCGGCTCCGCGACGCGGCGCTGGGCGTGCTCAAGCGGGCCATGGCGGGGGAGGGCTGGCGCAAGGCGGTGCAAATGAAGAAGGATCCCCTGCTGCTCAACGGGATCGAGCGGATCATGGCCTTCACCACGGCCAAGGCGCTCGTGGCGCAACAGGCCGGGCCGCACTACCCCGCGCCGGTGAAAACGGTGGAGGTGATAGAGCAGGCCGCCGCCGACGGCCGCGACGCGGCCCTGGCCAAGGAGGCGGCGGGCTTCGCCTTTCTCGCCAAGACTCCGGAGGCGGCGGGGCTGATCCAGATTTTCCACGCGGACCAATTCCTGAAGAAGAAGACCAAGCAGTTCTCCGCGGCGGCCCGGCCGGTGAAGCACGCGGCGGTGGTGGGTGCGGGAATCATGGGCGGCGGCATCGCCTATCAATCGGCCAGCCGCGGGGTGCCGGTGGTGATGAAGGACATCCGCGAGGAGGCCATCGAACAGGCCTTCGGTGAGATTTCCCGGCTGCTCTCGCGGCAGGTGAAGCGCGGCCGGATCGACGAGGAGGGCATGGCCCGCACCATGGGCGCGGTGCAGGGCACGCTGAGCTACGGGGACTTCGCCCACGCGGACCTGGCGGTCGAGGCGGTGGTCGAGAATCCCAAGGTCAAGCATGAAGTGCTCGCCGCCGTCGAGGAGGCGCTCCCCGAGGGTGCCGTGCTGGCCACGAATACCTCGACTATTTCCATCGATTCCCTGGCCGGTGCCCTGAAGCACCCCGAGCGGTTCTGCGGCATGCACTTCTTCAATCCGGTCTACCGCATGCCGCTGGTGGAGGTGATCCGCGGCAAGGCCTCCTCCGAGGAGGCGGTGGCGACCGTGGTGGCCTACGCCCAGCAAATGGGCAAGACGCCGATCGTGGTGAACGACGGGCCGGGGTTTCTGGTGAACCGCATCTTGACCCCGTACATGGTCTCCTTCCAGTTCCTCATCGCCGACGGCGCGGAGATCGAGGCGATCGACAAAACCATGGAAGACTTCGGCTGGCCCATGGGGCCGGCCTACCTGAGCGACGTGGTGGGGCTCGACACGGCCCACCACGCCGGGGAGGTGATGGCCGCGGCGTTTCCGGGGCAGATCGAGACCGCCCGCCCGTTGCCGGGCGACGTGCTGTTCCAGGCTGGGTATTACGGGCAAAAGAACGGCAAGGGCTACTACCGGTACGAGGAGGGGCGGAATGGCCCGCAGAAAGTCTTCGATCCGGAGGTATACCAGTTGCTCGCCCCCGCGATCGCCAAGCGGCCGGAAGCCGTGTCGGACGAGGAGATCGTGGAGCGGATGATGATCCCCATGGTGATCGAGGCGGCCCGTTGCCTCGAGGAGGGAATCGTCGACACGCCCACCGAGCTGGACATGGCGCTCGTCCTGGGGTTGGGCTTTCCGCCCTTTCGCGGCGGGCTGCTGCGCTACGCCGACCGCATCGGCATCGGCGAAATGTGCAGCGGCGCGGAACGCTACGCCGCGCTGGGGCGGCTGTATGAGCCCACTCCCCGCATGCGCGTGCTGGCCGAGGCGGGCAAGTGTTTCTACGAGTGATGAGGAGGCTGTGGCAGACTTCAGCTCGCTCTCCCGCAGGGAGAAGGGCGGG
>JAPUJL010000012.1 GCA_027296185.1 SAR324 cluster bacterium
TCAGGGCTTTGTAGGAGCCGAAGCGGGCGGTGGGATCCTGCACTTCGTCGAGGGGATCGGTGGGGTCCTTTGCCGGATCCTCGAACACCCGCAGGTGGTTGTAGAGGGTGTCCCGCTCCACCGGCACGCGGCCCATCTCCCGCGCCAGGGCGCGGAGGCGGGAGGGGGTCTGCAACTGCCCGTGGGCGGCGCCGGCGGAGGTGGAGATGCTCTCGTTGATGAGCGTGCCGCCCAGGTCGTTGGCGCCGGCCATCAGCCCCACCTGCGCCAGCTTGAGTCCCTCCTTGACCCACGAGACCTGGATGTTGGGAATCCAGCCGTGCAGCATGATCCGCGACACGGCGTACATCTTCAGGGTCTCGATGCCGGTGGGACCGCCCCGCAGCCCTTCCGGCCGGCGGTTGCGAAACATGGGCGCCTCCTCCGCGATGAAGCCCAGGGGCACGAATTCGGTGATGCCGCCCGTTTCTTTTTGTAGATCGCGCAGCCGGGCCAGATGGAGCGCCTTGTGGTGGGACGTCTCCAGATGGCCGTACATCATGGTCGACGTGGTGCGGATGCCCAGGCGGTGCGCCGTTCCGATCAGGTCCAGCCACTGGGCCGTCGTGATGCGGCCGGGGGAGATGCGATCCCGCACGGCGTCGTCCAGGATTTCCGCGGAGGTGCCGGGCAGGCTGCCGATGCCCGCGTCGCGCAGCGCCGTCAGATACGCCTCCACCGTGGTTCCCGCCTGCTCGGCGCCGTAGAGCACCTCTTCCGGCGAGAAGGCATGGACGTGGATGGCGGGCAGGGCTTCCTTGATCGCCCGCAGCACGTGTACGTAGTGCCAGCCGTCCATGCCGGGGGCGAGCCCCGCCTGCACGCACACCTCCGTGGCGCCCAGGTCCCACGCTTCCTGAGCACGGCGGAGCACTTCCTCCATGGGCAGAAAGTAGCCCTCCGCGGCCCGGTGCCCGCGGCTGAAGGCGCAGAACCCGCACTGCTTGATGCAGACGTTGGTGAAGTTGATATTCCGGTTCACCACGTAGGTCGCATGGTCACCCGCCACCTCACCGCGCAGGTGGTCCGCGGTGGCGAACAGCGGCCTCAATTCCGCGCCGGTGGACTCGAACAGCCGCGCCCCCTCCTCGATGGTGACCTCGTCCCCCTTGAGCGCCTTTTCCAGGATGCCCCCCACTTCCAAACCGGCCGCGGATAGCGCCGGCAACCCCTCTTCCGGGGCGAGGGCCGCGAGCGGCCCGGTGGGGTCGAACTGGGTCATGGAGACTCCTTTTGCGCGATTGAGCGAACCCCGCATCGTTGTGCTTTCTCGAATGTACTGTTTCCCGGGCCACTAGACAACGATTCCCGGCAATTCCCAGCGATGCCCGCACCGGTGCCCTCATCGACGGATCCGGCCGCGCGCCGCCTTGTGCTGCTCTCCCGTCCGGGATACAGATGGGGATGCGGGCGCCCGGGCGGCCCCGCGCCCGGTTTTTCCATCGCATCGAGACATTCCCGGTGACCGAATCCGCGACGCCCTTCCTCACTCAGTTGGCCTACCGGCGCCGCCCCACGCGCACGGTCCGTGTCGGGGAGGTCGGCGTGGGCGGTAGCGAGCCGATCCGCATCCAGTCCATGCTGACCTGCGAAACCTGGGACGTGGCCCGCGTGATGGTGGAGATGCACGCCCTGCAGGCCGCCGGTTGCGAGATCGTTCGGGTTACCGTGCCCACCCGCCGCGACCTGGAGGCCCTGCCGGAGATCCGGCGGCGGATGGCCGAGGCAGGGCTGCGCATGCCCCTCGTGGCGGATATCCATTTCAATCCGCGCCTGGCCCTGGAGTGCGTGCCCCACGTGGACAAGGTGCGCATCAACCCGGGAAATTTCGTCGACCAGAAGCGCTTCGCCGTGCGGGAATACTCCGCTGCCGAGTACGCCGACGAACTGGAGCGGGTCGAGGCGGCGCTGCTGCCGCTGATCGAGGCACTGAAGCGCCACGGCCGGGCGCTGCGGGTGGGCGTGAACCACGGCTCGCTGTCGGACCGGGTGATCAACCGTTACGGCGATACGCCTCTGGGGATGGTCGAGGCGGCGATGGAATTCCTCCGCATTCTGCGCCGCAACGGCTACGACGAGAGCATCGTCTCCATGAAGTCCTCCAACCCATTGGTGGTGATCGAGGCGTACCGCCTGCTTGCCTTGACCATGGAGCGGGAAGGCATGGACTATCCCCTGCACCTGGGCGTCACCGAGGCGGGGGACGGGCTGGACGGCCGGGTCAAGTCCGCCGTGGGGATCGGGAGCCTCCTCTGCGACGGGCTGGGCGACACGGTGCGGGTCTCCCTTACCGAGCCGGCGGCCAACGAAATTCCGGCGGCGCGGCAACTGGTGGCGGCCGTCGAGGCCCTGCGCCACGCACCCGCTTGGCCCGAGGTGGGCTTCCGGGCCGAGGGAGGCTACCGGCGGCGGGATACCCAGGCCGTTTCCCTCGGCGCGGCACTCGTTGGTGGGGGGGCGCCCGTGGCCTTCCTGGCTCTGGCCGAATCGCAGGCCGGTGCCGAGCGCTTGGCCCAAGCGGATTTCGACGAAGTGCTCGCCCCGCCCGGAATGCCGAACGGATTTCCAGGCGGATTGCCGGACGGAGCGCCCGGCACGGTTCCGCTGGCACGGCTGGATGAACTGACCGCCGGCGGCCCGGCGGCGATCGTCGACGATGCCATGCTGGAGAGCCCGGAACTGACCGGCCTGCTCGGCCGGGCGGGGAAGGCACCCGGCGGAACGTTGCTCCTCCTGCGCAGCCGGCACCCGCTCTATCCGTT
>JAPUJL010000120.1 GCA_027296185.1 SAR324 cluster bacterium
GCCCTGGCCGCCCGCGTGGCGGAACTTTCGCGAGACGGCGCCGAACAAGCCGGGGTGCGGCTGGAGCCCTTGCAAAAGGCGCGCAGCGAAACCGAAATCGCCTACCGCCACCTTACCCTGACCGTGGACCCGGAGCGGCGGGTGGGCCGCCTCACCCTGCGCGGCCCGGAGGCCGCGGGCGAACTGCCCGCGGAGGCGGCACAGGCCGGATGCGGCTGGTATCCGCTGGCCCTGTTTCGCGAGCTGGATGACGCGCTGGTGGAGTTGCGTTTCAACTTCGAAGAGATCGGCGTGGTCGAAATCCGGGCCGAAGGGGACCTGGACAAGGTGATGGCCTTGGACCGGCAACTGCGGGGCGGGGCGGATGACTGGTTTCTGCGGGAGGTGCGCCTGCTGATCCGGCGCGTGCTGAAGCGTCTGGACCTCACCGCCCGCTCCCTGTTCTGCCTCGTCGACAGCGGCTCCTGCTTCGGAGGTTTCCTGTTCGAGGTGGCCCTGGCGGCAGACCGCATATATATGCTCAACGATTCGAAACACCCCGAGCGGATCGCGCTCTCGCCGCTCAATAGCGGCGCGTTTCCCATGGGCAACGGCCTGAGCCGCCTGGCGCAACGGTTTCTCGGCGAGCCCGAGCGCCCGGCTGAGCTGGCACCGCCCGAGGGCCGCGCCTACGGCACCCAGGAAGCGCTGGAGGAGGGCTTGGTCAGCCTGGCGCCCGACTCCCTGGATTGGGAGGACGAGGTGCGGGTGATGATCGAGGAGCGCGCCAGCCTGTCGCCCGACGCGCTCACCGGCATGGAGGCCAGCCTGCGCTTCGCCGGGCCGGAGACCATGGAGACCAAGATCTTCGGCCGGTTGTCCGCCTGGCAGAACTGGATCTTTCAGCGGCCCAACGCCACCGGCGAGGAGGGTGCGCTGACCCTGTACGGCAAGCCGGCCAGCCCCGCCTTCGACCGGCGCAGAACCTGACCCGAGGAGCCCCGACGATGCTCGACGCGATTCCCAATAACGTGAATCTGGACAGCGACAAGCGGCTGCAGCGCGCGTTGATGCAATGGCAGCCGGACTTCCTGAACTGGTGGCGGGAGGTGGGCCCGGAGGGCTTCCAGCAAGACCGAATCTACCTGCGCACCGCGATCGGCGTCGGCGAGGGCGGCTGGGCTCACTACGATTACGTCAAGATGCCCGATTACCGCTGGGGCATCTTCCTGGGCAAGCCGCGCAAGGAAGAGGCGATCTACTTCGGCGACAACATCGGCGGGGCCTTCTGGGATCAGGTGCCGGGCGAGTTCCGCAAGGAGTTGCGGCGGCTGATCGTCACCCAGGGCGATACGGAGCCCGCCTCGGTCGAGGCCCAGCGGCTGCTGGGACAATCGGCGCCGAGCCTCATCGACTTGCGCAACCTGTTCCAGGTGAACGTGGAGGAGGCGCGCCACCTTTGGGCGATGGTCTACCTGCTCCACAGCTACTTCGGCGCCAACGGCCGCGAGGAAGCGGATGAGATGCTCGAGCGGCGCTCCGGCCACCCGGATCGTCCCCGCATTCTGCAGGCGTTCAACAAGCCCATCGACGACTGGCTGGCCTTCTTCTGCTTCACCATGTTCACCGACCGGGACGGCAAGTATCAGCTCGCCTCCCTGGCCGAGAGCAGCTTCGACCCCTTGGCGCGCACCACCAGCTTCATGCTGCAGGAGGAGGCGTTCCATCTTTCCGTGGGCGAGCGGGGCGTGGCCCGCACGATCCGCCGTACCGCCCAACTGATGGAACAGGGCACCCCGCCGGAAAGCGTCGGGGCGATCCCGCTGCCCGTGATCCAGAAGTATATCAACGAGTGGTGCTCGGCGAGCTACGACCTCTTCGGCGGCGAGGATTCCTCCAACGCCGCCAACTACTTCGCCGCCGGGCTGAAGGGGCGCTTCAAGGAGTCCGACGGCAAGCTCAATCCCGATCACCGGGCGCTGGAAGGCGCCTACACCGCCGAGGTCTTCGAGGACGGGCGCTGGCAAACCCGGGAAATCCCCCTCCGCCGGGCGATGAACGCCTGCCTGCTGGACGCCTACGTGGAGGATTGCAACCGCGGCCTCAACCGCTGGAACGGGATTCTCGATTCCCACCACCTCACCGAACGATTGAGCCTGCCCAGCACCCGATTCAACCGGCGGGTGGGCATCTTCGCCGATCGGCCCTACGACATCGCGGGCAATCCGATGGAGCCTGCCGAGCTGGAATCCAAACGGGCCGAGTGGATGCCCAGCCAGGCGGATTACGAGTTGGTGCGGGCCTCCATGGTGCCCGTGTACGAGCCGGGGAAGATGGCCAATTGGATCGCCCCGCCCGATAAGGGGGTGGGCGGCAAGCCCGTCGACTCCGAGTACGTCCTGTTCCACTAGGGTTCTGACGGACGTTGTTGCAATGGAATTTTTGCGGAGTTCTTTGGGTGCTTTGCCCCCTTTATGGAGCGAACCTGTCTCCCGAATTTTCCCAATCGGTTGGGTCTATGCTGACGGGCCGTAAAACTGGACGCCGGCCAAATTTTCCCCCAGCGGGGGGCCAGCCCCCTGCACCCGGTGTGGGGTTATATCTCAATGTGTTGCGATCACTTCTAGACATTTCGACATGATCCGTTCGGGGGGCGTGGGAGGACGGGTTCCCCACAGTTCTTCATGAATGAACCCCCTGACAGGACACTCGTCCGCCACGAGCCGCATTGGCTCCGGGAATCCCATCCCGCCCCGACGCCCAGCCATCGATGCGCCGATTCGACATGTGGGCTCGGGATCCGCGCCTCACCGTCTACCGGGACATCGCCAAGTTCGAACGGCTGCACGGCTGG
>JAPUJL010000121.1 GCA_027296185.1 SAR324 cluster bacterium
TATGGGGCTCATCGGTGCGGTCTTCGGCTCCATGTATCACGCGTCGGTGCTGGTGCTGATGACGCCCCTGGCTATCCTCAACCGGCCGGAACGCTGGCTGTGGGCGCTGCACCGGCACCGCGGCACCATCTCCGCCGCACCCAACTTCGCGTACGAGCTATGCCTGCGCCGCATTCCAGAGGAGCGGCTGGAAGGGCTGGACCTCGGCTCCTGGCGCTTCGCGGTGAACGGCGCGGAGCCGGTCAGCGTGGAGACCGTGCGCCAATTTCAAGAGCGCTTCGAGCCTTACGGATTGCGGCCCGGGACGGTGGCGCCGGTCTATGGCCTGGCGGAATCGTCCGTCGGCCTGGCCTTTACCCCACCGGGGCGTCAGGCGCTGTCCGATCTGGTGCGGCGGGAACCGCTCATGCGCGACGGCCGCGCCGAGCCCGCGCAGCCGGGCGACCCCGACACGATTCGGATCGTGGCCTGCGGTCAGCCGCTGCCGCGGCACGAGGTACGGATCGTGGACGAGCGGGGCCGGGAGCTGGGCGAGCGGCAGGAAGGGCGCCTCCAGTTCCGCGGTCCATCGACCACGTCCGGGTACTACCGCAACCCGGAGGAGACCCAGAAGCTCTTCGACGGCGAGTGGGTCAATTCCGGAGACCGGGCCTACGTCGCCGAGGGGGACATTTACCTCACCGGGCGGGAGAAGGACGTCATCATCCGCGCCGGGCGCAACCTTTTCCCTTACCAGCTGGAAGAAGCGGTCGGCAATCTGGAAGGCATCCGCAAGGGTTGCGTCGCCGTATTCGGCACCCGCGACGAGCGCTCCGGTACCGAACGGCTGGTGGTGCTGGCCGAAACACGGGAAAGCGATGAGGCGGTGCGCGAGCGGCTGCGGGAGGAGATCAAGAAGCTAACCATGAATCTGATGGGCGCCGACCCGGAGGAGGTGTTGCTGGCACCGCCCCAAACGGTGCTCAAGACTTCCAGCGGCAAGCTCCGCCGGCCCGCCACCCGCGAGCTGTACGAGCGGGGCGGCGTGGGCCGGGCTCAGCGGGGAATGTGGTGGCAGTTGGCGCGTTTGGCCCTGGCGGGGGTGGGGCCTCAAATCCGGCGGTGGTTGCGCCAGGTGTCCAACTACGTCTACGCGGGGCGCTGGTGGTGGGCGCTGGGCGTCGTATCGATCCTGACCTGGCCCTCGGTGGTGCTGATTCCGCTGTCCGGCTGGGGACGGGCCGTTACCCGCGGCGGGTCGCGCGGATTCTTTCGCCTGGCGGGCCTTCCGCTGCGCGTGTCCGGACGCGACCGTTTGCCGCGTGGCCGGCCCTGCGTATACGTGGCGAACCACTCCAGCTATATGGACAGCCTGGTGCTGTTCGCGGTGCTTCCCGGGCGGCTGCACTTCGTGGCCAAGAAAGAGATGGCGGGCCAGTTCTTCGCGGGTCCCTTTCTGCGGCGCATTGGGACGGAATTCGTGGAGCGGATCGACAAGCAGCGGGGATTGGAGGATGCCCGGCGGGTCTCCGGGGCCGCCCAGGCGGGTCACTCGCTGGTGTTCTTTCCCGAGGGCACGTTCACCCGCATGCCCGGCCTGACGCCGTTTCACATGGGGGCGTTCGTGGCCGCGGCGGAAGCCGGGCTGCCGGTGGTGCCCGTCGCCATCCGAGGGACACGCTCGGTGCTCCGCGACGGGAACTGGTTTCCGCGCTGGGGCCGAATCGCCGTGCGCATCGCGGAGCCCATCGCGCCCCAGGGTTCCGACTGGAACGCCGCCATCTCCCTCCGCAACGCCGCCCGCGAGGCCGTGCTCCGCGAGTGCGGCGAGCCCGACCTGGCCCCCCAAGCCGAATGAGGGCCACATCGGGATCGGCAGGCACGATTGTCCTGGATCGCCGGCCCGCCTCCGCCTGAAATTCCGCCGCACCCTTCAGGGCTAGCCGGTCTCTCCCGGCGCCCATTCCCGCCAGGCCTGCAGCAGGGGAAAGTAGAGGCCGAGCCGGATGGGCCGGGGATCGCGCTTGGCCATGAAGCGGGCGTAGCGCTCCAATTGGGGGCGGTAGCGTTCCTGCTGCTTGTCGAGAAAATCCTCCAGGTCGCTGCCCTCGTGTTCGCCGGACTTGTAATCGACGATCCAGCGGGTGCCCGTCTCGTCCACGAACGTGCGGTCCAGCACGACGCGCCGGTTGACGCCGTCCAGCCAGGCGGTCAGCGCCAGCTCGGACTCGGCCTCCTCATGGCTGGAGACGACCCAGCGGCCCCGCTCGTCGGCCAGGGTATTCAGCAGCGCCCGCTGGACCCGCTGGAGGGCGCCTTCCAGTTCCTCCCGGGAGACGCCCAGGCCTCGCAGTTCCGCCCGATGGTATAGGCGGCGGCCCTCCACCCAGTCCCGGTGCAGGGGTTCCGCACCCGCCTCGGCCATCCGCTGGAGGGACTGGTGTACCACCGTGCCGACATGGCGGGCCGTTTGGGTGGCCCACAGATAGGGAAGCGGCGCCGCGTCCTCGTCTTCTTCTTCCACGGTGGAGGGGGCGCCGGAATCCGCTCCGGCGGCCCTCACGGGCGAGGGCGGTTCGGGCCCCGCCCAGCCGTCCGGCAGCCGGCGAATCGCCGCGGGCGCTCCGGGGAGATCGTCGGGCCCGGCCTTATCCGATGAGAGCGGGCCGGGCAAATCCGCAAAGGCCTCGGCCGCCGCGGGCCACAGCCGTTCGAGGAAGGTGCGCGCACTCCAGCCCCGTTCGCTGGCTACATTGGGCAACAGGAGTCCGCGGCCCCCGGGGTGGGCGATGCAAAGACCGTGAGTGCCGATTTGGATCGCTTCGACCAAATCGTCTCCCGCTTCCGTCATCAGGCGGGGCCGGGTCATCAGGGACAGCTCGATGCTCAACGCGTCGCATTCGGCGAGCTGGATCCGGGGAAACCGGCGGTCGTCGAGGGCCGCGTTGCGAGCCACCCGGGTGATGAGGTCTACCAGGGGCGTGGTGTCTTCGCGGCCCCAGTTGCCAAGACAGGCACGCAGGTCATCGCCGCGGTGCAGGCTGACGAAGAT
>JAPUJL010000122.1 GCA_027296185.1 SAR324 cluster bacterium
CTTCAACGGGGTCACGTTCAATCCGCCGACCGTGCTATTCGCTGCCATCGACCGGCAGGGGGAGCGCAAGGATACCGCCCGGAACGTGGAGGAAGTCCCGGAATTCGTCGTGCACATCGTCAGCGAGGATATCGCCGAACGGATGAACGTGACTTGCGGCGATTACGGCGCCCACATCAGCGAATTCGTCGAGGCCGGCTTGACCGCCATTCCGGGGACACGGGTGCGGGTGCCCCGCGTGGCCGAGGCCAAGGTGGCCATGGAATGCCGGGTGACCCACCACCTCCGCATCGGCACCGCACCCGCGGCGACGAGCCTCGTCATCGGCGAGGTGATCTACTGGCACATCGACGACGGCGTGCTGACCGAATCGGGCCGGGTGGACGCGGATAAGCTGCAGGCGGTGGGGCGCATGGGCGGCGTCGAGTACGCCAGGACCCTCGACCGATTCGCGATGGACCGGCCGGTTATTCCGGACGAGGACCCCCGCTCCGTGGCGGCCTACCGGACCGGCGCGAAACCCCCCATGCCCTTGCCGAAGTAATCGTCCGCGCGCCGCGCTCCATGGCGCGGCGGCCAAGGAGCTATTCGGAGGAAATCCCCTCCCGCAGGGCGAAGCGGCGGATTTTGCCCGTGGCGGTCTTGGGCAGGTCGCTCGCGAACTCGATCCAGTGGGGCGACTTGAAACCGGCAATTTGCGCCTTTACGTGGGCGATCAGCGCCCCGGCGAGTTCCTCCGATTCCTCCTGGCCCGGCTTGAGCACGACGAAGGCCTTGGGCTTGGTGAGCCCGGCGTCGTCCACATGCCCCACCACGGCGCATTCCGCCACGGCATCGTGTCCGAGCAGTGCGCTTTCCACCTCCACGGGAGAGACCCAGGAGCCGCTGACTTTCATCATGTCGTCGCTGCGCCCCTGATACCAATAGTATCCCTCCTCGTCGAGGATGTAGCGGTCGCCCGTCGCCAGCCACTCGCCGAGCATGGTGGACTTGGTCTTCTGGTGCTTGTTCCAGTAATAGGCCGCGGCCGATTCCCCCTTCACCAACAGCATGCCCGCCTCGCCCGTGGGCACCGGCTCGCCATGCTCGTCTACCAGCCGCGTCTCGTAGCCGGGCACGGGCTTGCCGCTGCTGCCGGGCTTTACGTGCCCCGGGCGGTTGGAGATGAAGATGTGGAGCATCTCGGTGGAGCCGATGCCGTCCAGGAGCTCGGTGCCGAACAGCCGCTTCCACCGCTGGAAGGTTTCCGCGGGCAGGGCCTCCCCCGCCGAAACGGCGAAGCGCAGCGAATCCAGCTTGGGCAACCCCGCAGGTGGATTCTCCCCCGCCTGCCAGGCTTCGTAGGTGTTCAGCATGGCGTTGTAGAGGGTGGGCACGCCGTAAAACACCGTGGGCCGGTAACGCTCGATCTGCTCGAACATCGCCTCGGGAGTGGGGCGGGCGCCGTACACCACGGCCGTGCACCCCGCGGCCATGGGAAAATAGAGGCTGTTTCCCAGGCCGTAGGCGAAGAAGTACTTGGCTGCGGAGAAGGTGATGTCGTCCGGGCGCAGGCCCAGCACCTGGTTCGCGTACAGCTCCGTGGCGTAGACCATGTCCCGGTGCAGATGCACCGCCGCCTTGGGTGCGCCGGTGGAGCCCGAGGTGTAATTCCAGAAAGCCGCGTCGTCGGCGCTCATGGGCTCCGCTTCCAGCGGCCCGCCCTCCGCCATCAACTCTTCCAGCGGCACGGTGCCTGCCGCGGCGGCGCCGCTCACGACGATGTGGGACAGGCGCGGCAGCTCCCGGGCGATGGGCTCGATCTCCGGCCAATAGACCTCGTCCACGATCAGCACTTTGGCGCGGCTGTCCTCGAGGAAGTAGCGGTAGTCCTCCCGCTTGAGCAGCGTGTTCACCGGAACCGCGATCGCCCCGATCAGCACCGCGCCCCAGAAGCACGGCGGAAACCGGGTGGAATCGGACATGAGCAGCATCACGCGGTTCTCCGGTTCCACCCCCAGCCGTAGCAGCCCGCGGCCCACGCGCTCGGATGCCTCGTAGAGCTCGCGGTAGGTGAGCCGATCGTCACCGCAGATCAGGTAGGGATGATCCTCCCGCTCCCCGCCGAGATTGAGATTGAGGAAATGCTCCGCGACGTTAAAATGGGACGGCAGGTCGATGGTCGTGGACATGGCTGCCTATTCGGTGGGTCCCGCCGCCGCGCCGGTCGCCACCCAGGCAAGTGGCACAGCCGGGAGCGTCCGCGGAGCCGGGGCCCTGTTTTTGCGGCCGTTGGCCGCACAGACCGAGTTGCGGCCGTGGGCCGCACGGACCGAGTTGCGGCCGCCGACCGCACAGATAACCGGGGCGCGGGGGCGGGTCAAGCGGTTTGACCGTCCCCAGAGGCTCCCGCACCGGAAGGGACGCCGGCGCCGGCGCCGCGGCCCACCCTATTCGATGTCAAGCGATCCGATGACCGATCCGCGGGTGCTCGTCGTCGAGGACGAGCAGGACATCCAGGAGTTGCTGGCCTTCAACCTGACCAAGGCCGGCTACCGGGTCGATGCGGCCCGCACGGGGGAGGAGGCGCTGCGCCGAATCCGCGAGGCGCCCCCGGACTTGGTGCTGCTCGACCTAATGTTGCCGGGGATCGACGGCCTGGAGGTGTGCCGGCTGATGAAAGCGCAGCCGGAAACGCGGGAGATCCCCGTGCTCATGCTCACCGCCAAGGGCGAGGAAGCGGACGTCGTCGCCGGGCTGGAGCTGGGCGCGGACGACTACGTGACCAAGCCCTTCAGCCTGCGGGTGCTGCTGGCCCGCCTGCAGGCGGTGCTGCGGCGCGTGGCCCAGCCCGCCACTGACGACGGTGCGGCACCGCTGAAAGTCCACGACGTGGAGATTCACCCCGGCCGCCAGGAAGTGACCGTGGCCGGCCAGCCGGTGAAGCTGACCCATCGCGAATTTCTGCTACTCCACACCCTCGCCCGGCGCCCCGGCTGGGTCTTTACGCGCAACCAGATCGTGGAGGCGGTGCACGGGGACGACTATCCCGTCACCGAGCGGGCGGTGGACGTGCAAATCGTCGGGCTGCGCAAGAAGCTCGGCGCGGCCGGCGAATATGTCGAAACCGTGCGGGGCGTCGGCTACCGCTTCAAGGAGTAAGGAATGCGCCTACGCGGCCTGTTCTGGTGGATTTTCGCCGCCTTCTCGATCCTGCTGCTGGCGGGGGTGGGCCTGCTCACCTGGGCCGCCGCGACGGCCATCGAACGCCTCGCCCTCGAGCAGAGCACCGCTCATCTCATCGCTCAGGCGCGGCTATTGGAGCCCGGCATCCTGGCGGCCCGGCGGACGCCCTCCGCTCCGGGCGATGCGGTGTGTCCACGGTTTTCCGACCCAGACCAACTCCGGCTCACGGTGCTGTCGCCCACGGGCGAGGTGCTCTGCCGTACCTCCATCGCGCCGGCCGGCGCCGCGAACCTGGCAGCGCGCCCCGAGATCGAGGCGGCCATGGCGGGCCGCACGGGAACGGACTTGCGCTACCACAACGCCGTGGAAGCGGACCTGCTCTACGTGGCCGTCCCGCTGATGGAGGCGGG
>JAPUJL010000123.1 GCA_027296185.1 SAR324 cluster bacterium
CCTGCTCCGGCGCGAACAGCTCCCGCGCGGAGAGGGACGCCAACCCAGCTGGGACGCCAACGTCCGCGGCGGGCGATCTGGCCCCGGAGGCGACAAAGATGCGCCGGTATTCGTCCATCCAGGGCTCGAATCCCGTCACGGCCTGGCCCAGGGTCACTTCCACGCCGAGGCGGTCCAGTTCCCGCCGGTAGGATTCGACCAGGGGCGCGAACTCCTCCCGGGCGGGAACCTGGGCGGCCAGCAGGGCCGCCATGCCGCCCAGGGTTTCCCTCGCTTCGATCAGGCGCACCCGGTGGCCCAACCGGGCCAGGGTGGTGGCGGCTTCCAGCCCCGCCGGTCCGCCGCCGACGACCAAGGCCGCTTCCCGCTGCGCCAACGGGAGTGGCTCGACCGGCGGCAGGAGCGCCTCCCGTCCGGCGCGGGGATTGGCCAGATCGCCCAAAGGACGGTTCCAATCGCCCTTCACGACGAAGTAGCGGTTCATGCCCACATGGGGCCGGATCGCTTCCTCGCTCTCTCCGGCCAGCTTCAGGGGCAGGTCCGGGTCGGAGACCAGCGCCCGCGTCATCACGGCGGCATCGGCTTGTCCCTGGGCCAGGACTTCCCGTGCCGCCGCGGCGGTTTCAATGCGGCCCTCCGCGAAGACCGGGACGGCGGCGCCGATGGCCTTCCTGACTTGCCCTGCCAGCGGTGCCGCATGGGCCTGGGGCATGGGCATGCCGGCATCGGTGGCGTGGGCCGAGTAGGGTCCGCCGATCTCCACCGAGAGATAATCGATCGCCCCGGTGGCGCACAGGCGTTTCGCGATCTGCCCCGCATCTTCCGGCGTGAGCCCGCCCCAGGGCGCCAGCTCGTCGCCGCACAGTTTCACGCCGAGCACCTTGCCGGCGCCCAGCGCCTCCCGCGCCGCCTCCACGACCGACAGCAGGAGCCGCATGCGGTTCTCCAGATCGCCGCCGTACGCGTCGTTGCGAAAATTTGTCAGCGGCGAGAGGAACTGCCGCAACAGGGAGTACTGCCCGGCGTTCAGCTCCACGCCATCCAGCCCGGCCCGCGCCACCCGATCGGCAGCCGCGGCGAACCCCTCGACGACCTGGGCGATTTGGCCGTGATCCATCTCCCGCGCCATCTTCTTGCTCGCCACGTCCGGCACGGGCGAGGGCGCCCAAGGCGATTGGCGCAGCATCCGCCCGCTGGTCTGCCCGCCCGTGTGATTGAGCTGGGCGATCACGGCCAGGGCGGCGTGAGGCGAGGCTTCGCGCAATTCCTCGGCGAGCCGCTGCAAGGACGGCACGATGGCTTCGGTGTGGCCGAAGGGAACGTGCTCATAGGGGTAGTCCAGGGGATGGACCGTCAGCGCCTCGGTGACGATCAGGCCCGCGCCGCCCGCCGCCCGGGCGCGGTAGTAGGCCCGGTGCCGCGCCGAATAGCCATGATCCTTGCCGAAATTGGTCAGGTGGGCGCCGAACACGATGCGGTTCGGCAAGCTCCCCGAACCGAGCGGGAGCGGGTGCAACAGATCCGGCGGCCGGGCGTCGGGAGCGGGATCGGTCATGGGCGGTGGAAGCCCTGGCGCATTTTTTCGGTACGCCATTGGAGGTCTGGGCGGCGGAGCCGCATCGGTCAAATGCCGGACGCGGGGGAACCCTCGGCGACGCCCGAAGGTGTACCCAATACGCAGTCCGGATCGGGCACGTCGAGCCGTCCCACCAGTGCATCCTTCACCGCCGGGCAGCCCCCGCCGCATCCCTCGAAGGCCGAGCAGGAGGTGCATGCCCCTTCCTCACCCGCGCGGAACAGGCCGTTGAACACCGGCGCCTCGCGCCAAACCCTTTGAAACGGGCGCGCCCGCAGGTTGCCGGCCCGGAACCGATCGGACTGAGTAAAAGCGCAGGGATACACGTCCCCGGTGGGGTCGATCAGGCAGGTCAGCCGCGCGGCGCCGCAGTAGCGGAAGCCCCGGGAGGGCTCTCCGCCGAATGCGTTGAGGTGGAAGAACGTGTCGCCGGTCAGGACTTCCGGGTGCCGCTCCAGCCAGCCATGGAGCGTGGCCAGCTGCGTCTGGGTGGGGCGGAGCGCCTCGTAAGCCGCCGCGCCCCGGCCCGAGGGCTTGAGCCGCGTGACCCGCAGCACCGCACCGTGCGTCTCGGCCAGGGCCAGGGCCGCGTCCAACTCGTGGGCGTTGGTGCGGCAGTAGACGAAGTTCACCGTGCGCACGATGGCGGTGCCCTGCAACCGTTCCAGCGCCGCGACGGCCTTGCGGTACGCGCCCTCGCCACGGAGGGCGTCGCATTGCGCTTCCGTCGCCCCGTCCAGGCTCAGTTGGAGGTAGATGCCGCCCAGCGCCTCCAGCTCGGCGATCCGCGCCTCGTTAAGCAAGGAGCCGTTGGTGCTGATGCACAGGCAACTCATCCCCCGGCCCCGGGCGTAGCGCAGGAGCTCCAGAAACCCCGGATAGACGAACGGCTCCCCGCCGCCGAAGTGCACCTGGAACACCCGGGCCGCGATAAGCTGATCGGCGACGGCCTTCGCCTCGTCCAGACTCAGCTCGCCGCTGACGTCCGCCTCCGGAGATGAATCGGAGAGGCAATGGGCGCAGCGCAGGTTGCAGCGTTTGGTGACCTCCCAGGTCACCGTGAGCGGCGCGCTCAGTTGGCCGCTGCGGACGATCCCGTCCAGCCGGTCATGCAGGGACAAGGGCTTTCCTTTCCACCAGGTCGCCGAAGAATCGGCGCATGGCGGAGATCTGGCTATTGCCGAGCCGGAAGGTGGCCGTGGCTTCTTCCATCAGCGACTCCAGGGGGGCCCGCTCCACCAACTCCAGCAGGTCGATCAAGAACCGGGAATCGACGAAATAAAGCCGGGGATCGGGGGTCCGACCCTCATAATGGAAGAGGATGCCGCCGAAAGATTCCTTGCGGAAAGCAAAGCCGGGCGCGCACCGGTAGGTTTTCGACCAATCCATGCCGTTCGGGATTTCGGGTTCGTGATGCCGGGAAAGTCCGCCGCGGCGCAACGTAGCTGACAGACCGCCGCCGCGCCTTCGGGTTCGAAGTCCACCTAGGCTTAGTAGACGCCGCAGATGCCGTCGATGGTAAGTTCCTCGATCTGGACGGACTCCAGATTCTCCGGCGGAGCGATGCGGGAGAGGTCCAGCCGGGGGCGCCGTCTCGCGGTCTGTTCAGGGCTCCGCACCTCCCCTTCGGGGCGTGGCGGCTCGGTGGGCGGGGACGGGTTTTCCATGAACGCTCCTAAAAGAAAGTCGACGACCGGCGTGACAGTATGTTATGCGGGCCTGGAACGGACGCAAGCAAGGTGTTATTCTTCCCGTATTCGCTGGCGAAAATCCACTCCCAATTCCCAGCGGGGCCCACCAACCGCTCACAGGACATGGACGCGATCATCTACGGACTGGTGGGACATGCGGGTTCGATCAGCATGCCGCTCGAAGATTTGGATCTGGACGATCTGGCCACCGGCCGAGAGTTCGCCTATCAGGGCAAGATTTACGAAATCCGCTCCATCACCGAGGGCGACAGCACCGTGCACATGAATGTCGTGATGATCATGGAGGACGTCTAGGCGTCGGCACCCATCGCGGGAATGCCCGGCGAAAGGGTGCCGCTTCAACTGGAGTGCCTAGCCCGCCCGGAGCCCAACCGCCGAACCCCCACCCCGCAGCGACAGGCCGCAGCACATGGAACGGACCGACCTCGATTCACTGGCCAGGCGCCTGGCCGGACGGCACCGTGCGGCCCAGCGGTGGCGCGCGGCCGTGCTGGACACGGCCGCGGCGGCCGGGCTGTCCCTGGTTGCGTCGACGGTGCGCAACGCGTGGGTGCCGGCGCTTCCCCTCGCCGTGACGCTCACAGTGCTGGGGCTGTTGTGGGCTGCCACCTTGGGTTGGCTCTGGTGGCGGGCCCGAGCCAACGCGGCGCGGCTGATTCTTCTGGCCGACCGGCAGGTGGCGGGCGAGGAGCAACTGGCGACCGCCTACGAGCTGCATTCGATCCGGCCGCAACACCCGTTCCTGCCCCTGCTGCTGAACCGGTGCCAGGCCCTCGTGCCGCGGGTGGACGTGGCGCGGCTGATTCCCTACGAGCTGAGCCGCCCGGCCGTCGGCGCGCTGTTGTTCGCCACGGCCGCGCTCGTGCTGTACCTGCTACCGCCCACCCTGCTGCAGGTATCCCTGGCCGAGGAGCCATCGGCCGATCTCCTGATCGTCGAGGAAGGCGAACGGCTGAAAAATTTGGCGGCGCGGCTGGAGGAAATCGCACGGCGGGAGGGCTTTGAGTCGGTACGGGCGCTGGCCAAGGAACTGCGGGAAGTCTCGGAGCAACTGCAATCCGGAGAGCTCAGCGCGGTGGACGCCGCACAGCGCATGCAGGAGTTGAGCGAGCTGGCCGAGGAGCTGATCGAGGGCGACCCCAATTCCAAGCTGCCCAACTTCGGCGGGGAGACCCTGAGCGAAACGGACCCCTCCGCCGGAGGCGAGGAGCCCGATCCCGACGCCCAGGGCGAGGCGGCGGCGGAAGACCGCATCGGTCTCGGCGGCCGGGGGCCGGAGAACCTTCTGAACCGCAAGGCCGAATCCGAGGCTATCCGGGGGGCGGAACAGGACGCAAACAAGCAGGCGGATGGAGACGACTTCGGCAAAGAACCCCCCGCGGAATCGCCCTACGCCCGAAAGATACGGGATCCCGAACGGCGGATGGAATTGGAAGTGCTCGAGCGCACCCAACTGCGGTTGAAGGAAGCCTCCCGGGAGCTGCTCAATCAATTCATCTCACAGGACAATCCGCAGCAGCAGCCCGATCCGAACTCTCCGCCACAGCAAGGCGAGGGCGACCCCAGCGGCCAGCAAATGTATCAGCAGTCGGACGATCAGATAGATTCCGTGCCCAACCCGGGAATGGCGACCGGACCCGACGGAGAAGTGGCGCAGGAATCCAGCGAAGCGCCCTCCCAGTCCGAGCACAGGGAGGATCGCGATTCCGGCGTGCCGGAGTCCCACGGATTCGAAGACGTGAAAATCGAGGGCATCGAAGGCGAGGAGCCCGCCGAAGAGTTCTGGGTGCAGCAACTGCCCACCCTGAATGCGCGGAAAATCCGTGCGGATGGCACCGTCCCTCAGTTCCAACGCACCACGATCACGGCCCAGAGCGGCACGGCCGTTCCGCGGGCTTACCGATCCGTGGTGAAGACGTACTATCTCGAGTTGGACCGCCTCACGGGCGAGCAGAAATCGGCGGGAGCGCGCTGAAGCTTCGGAAACGGCCTCGGCGCTCATGGGCGGCAAGACCCCTGCGCCCAAATTTTTCAAACGAGTTTTCAATCGGATAAGCCAATGAGTTTGGAGTCTGAAGTCGACGCGGTGAAGATTGAGTTCGCGAAAATCAAAAAGGAATTGCGGAAGAAGATCGTCGGCAACGACGAGATCATCGAGGGCATCCTGACCTGCCTCCTGTGCAACGGTCACGCGCTGCTCGAAGGCCCTCCCGGGCTCGGGAAGACCTCGATCATCAAGAGCCTGGGCGAGGCGCTGCACCTGGAATTCTCGCGGATCCAATTCACGCCCGACTTGATGCCGGCGGACATCATCGGCACGCGCATCGTGATGGAGGACGACTCGGGCAAGCGGTTCTTCGAGTTTCAGAAGGGCCCGATGTTCGCCAACATCGTCCTGGCCGACGAGATCAACCGGGCGACCCCCAAGACCCAGTCGGCCCTGCTGGAATCCATGCAGGAGGGGCGGGCTACGGTGGGCCGCGACGAGCATCAACTGCCCCATCCGTTCCTGGTGTTGGCGACCCAGAACCCGATCGAGATGGAGGGCACCTATCCCTTGCCCGAGGCGCAACTGGACCGGTTTTTCTTCAAGCTGATCATGAAACCCCCCACCCGGGAGGAGTTGCTGGAGATCATCGACATGACCACCGCGGAGGAGCCCGAAGCGATCCAGCCCGTGGTCAGCGAGGAACACATCCACGAGCTGCAGCGGCTGGTGCGCATGGTGCCCGTGGCCAGCCCGGTGAAAAATTACGCTTTGCGCCTGGTGATGGCCACCCACCCGAAGGCCGAGGAGGCCATCGACGAGACGCGCAAGTACGTCCGCTACGGCGCCAGCCCCCGGGCGCTGCAGAGCATGATCCTCTCCGCCAAGACCCGCGCCCTGCTGCACGGGCGGGTGAGCGCCAGCTTCGAGGATATCCGCCAGGCCACACCCGCCTGCCTGCGGCACCGGGTGATCCTGAACTTCGAAGGCGAGGCGGAGGGCATCACCACCGAGGACATCAACGGCTTTCTGCTCGAAACGATTCAGCCGGAATAGTCGCCCATGCCCGCCACGCTGTTCGACCAGACCTACCTCGCCAAACTGGAGCGTCTCCAGTTGCTCGCCCGGCGTCTGCTCCGCAGCCGCTCGGCGGGGGAACACCTCTCCATGGGCAAGGGCGTCAGCCTGGAATTCAACGAGTACCGGCACTACAATCCGGGCGACGACTTCCGCCTGATCGACTGGAACGTCTACAGCCGCACGGACAAGCTTTTCCTCAAGCTGTTCGCGCCGGAGCAGGATCTGAACGTCTACCTGCTGGTCGACGACAGCGGATCCATGAACTACGGCAAGCCCCCGAAGATTCAGCTGGCGCGGCAGGTGGCGGGCTCCCTGGGCTACATTGCACTGGCCCAGCACGACCGCATCAGCATGTTCGCCATGGGCCGCGAGCTGGTGGAACGGCTGCATCTCCAACGCAGCAAGAGCCAGGCGTTCCAGTTCTTCCGCACTCTCGAGGAGATGCGCTGCGAGGGGAAGGGCAAGTTCAACAGCCTGATCGACCGCTTCATGCGCAAGAACCTGCCCAGCGGCGTGGTGGTGCTAATCTCGGACCTGCTGGACGAGGAAGGATACGAGGTGGGGCTGAAGTACCTGGCCGCCAGCCGCTTCGACGTGGTCGTGATTCACATCCTCGATCCCACCGAGGTGCGCGTCACGGCCAGCGGACCCTACATCATGGAGGACATGGAGGAGGACGCGGAGGAGAAGATCGCCATCACGCCGGCGCTCCGGGAACGTTACAACGCCCGCATGGCGGAGTTCCTGGAAGAGGTGGAAAGCGTTTGCCGCCGCCTGCGGATCGAGTACCTGCGCAGCCTCACCACCGCGTCCTTCGAGGACATCGTCCTGCGCTATCTCCGCTCGGGCGCCCTGGTGCACTGAGCCCTGGTGCACTGGGCCCCGGCGCGGCGGCTACGATGCCATCCCCCGAATCCACCGGACCGCCGCTCAACGTGGTGCTGGTGGAGCCGCAGATACCGCCCAACACCGGCAACGTGGCCCGGTTGTGCGCCGCGGCGGGGTGCCGCCTGATCCTCGCGGGGCAGCTGGGCTTCGAGCTTAACGACCGCACGCTCAAGCGGGCCGGGCTGGACTATTGGGAATTCGTGGAATGGGAACACGTCCCCGACCGGGAGGAGTTGCTCGCCGGTCTTCCTGGCGGTGCGTTCCATCTGCTGACCACCCACGCCACCACGCCCTACACCCGGATTCCCGCCTGCTGGGGGGATTACCTGGTGTTCGGCAAGGAGACCGCCGGGCTGCCCAAGACCTGGCTGAAGCGCCACCCGGAGCGGTGTTACACGATCCCCATGGCCCAGCCGGGGGTGCGCTCCTTGAATTTGTCCTCGGCTGTGGCTATCGTACTCTATGACGCCCTGCGGCGCGTGCGGCCGTTTTGAAGCACCGGCCGTGCTTCCGCCGTTTCTCCCGCCGGCATGGAGCCCGTGCCGCGCGGGCCGAACTCCCCCAGATCGGTGCAAGGATGCCCGGCGCGCCGGAAGGCGCAATTTGGCGCTGAATTTGAATACCCTTAAGGGTTCGGATTCTTAAATTTCCCCGCGCCGGGAGGCATTCTTGAGCATCAATCTCTTCGATGCGATCGTCTTCGTCATCTTGGTGGCGTTCATGCTGCTCAGCTACGTGCGCGGCGCCACGCGCGAACTGCTGTCCCTAGTGGGATTGGTGATCGGGTACTGGGCCGGACTGCAATTCCACCAGGATCTGGGCGGCATGCTCGAGCCGATCGTGCAGGACCTGCAGCTGGCGGAGTTGCTATCGTTCGTCATGATCCTCGTGGCAGGCTACCTGGTAGGCGCTTTCGTGGGCGGATTCCGCGAAGGCAGACCGCGCGGACTGCTGAATCACCTGATCGGCGGCGGCGTGGGGGTGCTGAAAGGATTGGTCGTGTCGCTGGCCCTTTACTGGGTGGTGATCGCCTACGTTCCGCCTTTCCAGGATGAGCTCGCGGCCTCCCGCTCCGCACCCTACTTGGGCCTCCTGCTGCAATACGTAGCCAGCCTGACCCTCTAGCGCTTTCTTCCGGGCACAGCGGAGCGAAGGCGGCGCAATTTTTTTCGGTCGCACGGACGACGATGGATTCCACGACCCGCGGACGCTTCTGGACCCGGTGGAGTTCCGCCGCAGCGGTGGTGCTGCTGGCTGGCGCTTGCACCCTGCTGATCGACGCGGAGCCGGAGCCCGGCGCCGAACTCGGCGAGCCGTCGGTGTTTACCCCGCGCATCGAGGCGGTGGTGGTGCCGCCGTTCACCCGGGCGGAGGGGGTGCAGATCAACCCCGACGACATGGAGTTCCTTCGCCAGCGCCTCCGGGAAATCCTGGAGCGCCATCCGCCGCTGGAAACCTTCGACGAGCCCCCGGACGAGTTGCCCGGTGTGGCCACCCTGCGCACGGAATTCACCCGCTACCGGGTAGAGGAGGTGGGCGGGGATGCGTTCTACCTGCGCACCATCGATCTTGGGATCCGGATCGCCATCGAGTTTCAGGCATCCGAGGACGAGCCCCTGGAAATCACGAAGGCATACTCCTACCAAAAGCTCTATTTGCCCGAGCAGGACGTGACGGCGCTGCTGTTCGACCTCCAGACCGCCCTGATCGAAACGGCGGCGCTGGTCGAGATCGAGCTGTTTCCCGGCGAGCCGCCGGACGAGACGACGATCGAAGCCGCGCTGGACCCCGATACGGGCGAGGAAATGGCGACGCCCCTGCTGACCAAGGGCAACCGCTTTGCCGGGGAGGGCGCGGTCGATCAGGCGATCTACTACTGGGAGCTCTCCCTCTACGCCCCCGAGGAAGAATCGGTTCCTGAACTGTACAAGCTCACCCGCCGCACCCTCAATCTGCTGCGCGGCGAGGGCATTGCCGAGGAGACCCTCGAGGCCCTGACCGGGCTGGTGGACGCGCCCCCCGTCGACTTTGTCGACTTCCGCAGCGCCGTCAGGCGAGCGCTGGGGGCGAAGATCCCCGAGGAAGCGCAGATCCTCGAGCTGTCGAGCATCCGCCTCAACCACGCCCACTACAGCCTCGCCGCGGCCCACCTCAACCTGGCGCGGGCCTATCGGCCGCGGCGGCAGTTCGACCTGGCCGCCTACCACTTCGCCATGGCCTTCGCCCATAACCCCTCCGAGGCGGCGCTGGATGGCTGGGGACAGGTTCAGGCGGCGCGCAACCTGGTGCCTGGCGGGCTGGCGAACCGCAGCGCCATGCGGCTCTACCTGAGCATTCCGCCCCCCGCGACGGCACGGCACCTGCCCGGAAAGTTCGATGAGGCGGTGCTGCCCGAATCCACCATCCGCACCGAAGGGATTGCGGCGCGCATTCGGCGCATCGTCGGCGGAGAGAACGGAGGGGGTGGCGATCTGGGTCCGATCGAAATCGAAATCGAGCCCGTGCCTCTGGAACCCCTCGAATCGACGGTGATCGAATCCTTCTCGCCTGAAGACCTGGAACCCCTCGAAGAAGATCCCGAGGAATTCGCCGTGCCCGAGCCGCCGGACGTCGGCGCGCTCCCCCCGCCGGAAGACATTCCGCTGGACGTGGTTCCCCTGGAGCCCGAAGCCCAGTAAAATACGCTACGCATTCATGCCCCCCGGGGCCGCGTCGAACAGGGCGTGCGGCGGTTCAAGCTGAGGAGGAACGACCCATGAAGTCCCTGCGACTCTCCCTGCTGGTTACGATCATCGGGCTGTGGGCCCACAGCGCCCTGGCCGTGGAGGTTGAAGCCACCGGCATGGCGGCGATCCTTTCGGGAAACATCGGGAGCGCCCGCACCCAGGCCGTCCTGAACGCCCAGCGTAGCGCGGTCGAGCAGGGTGTCGGGGTGATCCTGGATTCCAAGACCCTGATGGAGAATTTCGACCTCATCCAGGATCAGGTGCTCACCTCGAGCAAGGGATTCATCACCAATTACCTGGTGCTCGAAGAGAAGAAGAGCGCTGACGGGAGGAGCTTTCTGGTCAAGATCAAGGCCAACGTTTCCACCGATCTGTTGGAAGACCGGCTCTCGGCCCTGCGCATCCTCCACCGGAAGATGGGTAACAAGCGGCTGATGGTGATCTATCACTCGGAGAACCCGAACGCCATGAAGCGCACCCACGGCGCCACCACGGCGGCTCTGCAAGCCCTGCGCGACGAGTTCAACAGCGCCGGATTCCGGCTGTTCAACGAGTCGGCCACAAGTGAGGTCTATCGGCAAATCGAGGTGGCGGGCCGGGTGGACCGGCCGGTGGACGACCTGATCGCCATGGCCCTGGACCAGCAGGCGGATATCCTGGTGCGCTTCGAGAACATCGGCGGCAAGCGGGGTCCCCAGGGGGGTGCCTTCTCCGCGGCGTTTTCCACGATTCGCGTGAGCGTGTTCGATACCAACACCGGGCGGCAGATCGCTGACGCCCAGACGGAAGGCAAGCAATTGCTCCGCGCCGACGCCGGTCCGTACGACTGGGAAAAGGCCCTTGCCCAGGCCTCCATCAAGGCAGCCCGCAACGTGGCCGACGAGGCCATCTCCAAGATCGGCAACTACTACGAGCAGGTGGAGGATCAGGGCAATGCGATGCTGCTGGTGTTCCGCGGATTCGACGAGGATCAGAAGGACGCGATCCTGGATTACCTGGAGAACACCCCGGGCTTCCAGCAGCTCTCCGAATTGAAGAACACCCTCAACTACATGGAAATTGAGGTCTTCTCCAACCAGCAGCCCTCGCGGCTGCGGCGCATGGTGCGCTCGGGCCTGAAGGATAAGGGGTTGGCCATGCAAACCCAATCGGCCAGCCGCAACCGGATCGTCTTCACCAACCCCCGGCAATCGGACAACTAGCTCCCGTCCGAAATTCGTGGGCGGCTCGATCGAGCCGCCGGCTGTGACGGCTCCTCGGGGAAACGCCCCACGTCCGGACCCCCTGAGTAGCCGTCCGCGTG